>JBCDHX010000115.1:0-19471 GCA_038749535.1 Bacteroidota bacterium | reverse complement strand
ACAGGCAAAGCCGACGGGCTATTCATTTTGGCATTGCCCCAAAACGAATCAAAAGGTCTAGAAATGGCAAACTCCTCCGTCGAACCTGCCCTTTCGCCATCCGCCACCTAAGTAAAACGTGTTCCACACTTGCTCCATACGACAACTACTGATTATCATACTTTTGATGCGTTTGCCCTAATTAATTCGGTCTGTATAAAAATTTAAAAAATTAAATTTCCCAACATGCTTTTAATGACTAGTTTCCCATCTGACAGAGGTAGTACTTGCATCTAACTTTGTGACTGTGATTGTATAGTTACTGTTTTGATAGATACAGGAATTATCTTTAGTCTGTAATTTGTATTGATCTTTCCATGCTGAATTTATTATCCAATCTACTAGGCTTTTGGCATCTTCATACGACCAATTTTCACCAATTACTTCTTCATCAAAAGCATCCCAAGAGAAGGTTTCTGTCAATTGAAATCCTTTATTCAAATACCGAGTTGTTTGTGATACGCCTTGTTTACAATCGGGATCACCTCCACAGTCAACAATGACCCTTCCTGATCTTTCTGCTATCTCAAACAGTGTAAGGTGGAAGTATCTTGAAAGTGGATAAATTGGATATTCTCCTCTATATTGAGTCAATATCTTCAAGTCAAATCTGGGTAACTTCGATAAATAGCGATCAAACATATAACCTATCGTATCCCGATAGTTTACTTTAACCCAATGTCCTTTATCATTGCTAGTAATGATTTCATCAGACATTATTTCTATTTGCTGTACAGCATCTCCAAACTTAGCCACTCTAACTACTTCTGCATCTAGATTTGGAGCGTTTCTTACCCTCAATCCACTTTCAGCAGTCACAAATTTGAAATCGTTATCACAGATGTGTTGACTCAAAAGAGAAGAAGGTAAAGATAATATTGCTAATAGAGGAAGTAATAGCATTTTCATATCTAAGCATTTTGATTATTATTGGAATCAACTATCTCAACACGTATTATCAATTCGACAGTTCATCAGTTCAACAAATCTAATCATAGTAGTTCACTTTGCGCTGTATCAGATCGTCATTCGTAATTTGACATTCGTCATTCAAACTCACTTCACATTCACATTCCGCACAATCTTCGCAAACAAACCCGGCACAAATCGCTTCAAATAGACGCCCATCGTCTCTTTGCCACCGACCACAATCTCTCGCTTATTGGTTTCTATGGCTCGAATGATCTTTTTTGCCAAGGTTTCGGGAGACATTCCATTTTCCTGATTTTGATCCATCGTACCCTGTGGACTACCGTCGGAAGTGAGCGCATTTTTGGAAATATCAGTACGGATATAGCCTGGACAGACAAGTGTTACTTTTATGTTTGTCATGTGCAGCTCAGCGCGTAGCGAATCGAAGAATCCGTGCAGGGCGTGTTTGGAAGCCGCATAAGTTGTCCGCATGGGCGAACCAAATTTACCAACCAAGCTGCTGATGGCTACGAAGTGACCACTGTTACGTTCTAGCATATAAGGCAAGACCGTTTTCGTGAGTGCAATCGCGCCGAAATAGTTGATTTCCATGATGCGTCGATCGACTGCTATATCGGTGTTTTGCGCTAGCCCACGCTGAGAGACGCCTGCATTGTTGATAAGGATGTCAATGCTTCCGGTCTCTGCTAATAAATCCTCTGTAATCTGTTGAAAACTAGCTTGTTGCGCAACATCTAGCACCTGTATAATAACTTTGGATGTAGGCGCACAATTAGCTTTGACAGCTTCTAAGTCTGCTTGTTTCCGACTTGATAGAATCAGATTCGCCCCCCTGTCTGCTAGCGCGTAACTCAACGCCTCACCGATGCCTGAAGACGCACCCGTAATCCAAACCCATTTTCCGTTGACTTGCATTCGATCAGCTTGTTTTATCCTAAAAAAGTAAAGGTAACTGCCTGCTTGCATAAATGAAAACTGCCACTCAAAATCTATATGGACTAACTGATAAAATGCAGGTAGAACCGTTCTTCAAAACCGTTGTTGTACACCTGTTAGATAGCTGTTAAAACACTCAAGCAGTCTAAAACTTTATTGACAAATAGAAGTTTTACTATCATATTTAAAAGTAACTATTTCATATGACACCAACTCAACGATTTTTTGGCTTGTTGAGCTTAGATAAGAAAGAGATCAGCTATATCTATTTATACGCTATTTTCTCTGCATTAATTACGCAAACCTTACCACTTGGTATACAGGCGATCATCAGCCTAGTCGTCGGAGGGTCTACTTCTTCCTCCCTTTACTTGTTGATTGGTATCATTACAATCGGGACGGCACTGGCAGGCATATTGAAGATCATGCAGTTGACTGTGACAGAGACCATACAGCGTCGTATTTTCACACGCTCTGCTTTTGAGTTTGCATGGCGGATTCCGAGATTCAAGACTGAAAAACTACTCAACACATATCCACCTGAATTGATCAATCGCTTTTTTGATACGATGAACGTGCAGAAGGGCATTCCCAAGATTTTGATTGACTTTTCGACGGCTTTTCTGGAGGTACTTTTCGGCTTAATTCTATTATCATTCTATCATCCGTTTTTCGTTTTCTTCAATATTCTCATCGTCTTATTGATTATCATCATTTTCAGACTGACAGGTCCACGTGGATTGGATACCAGTTTGAAAGAAAGTAAATATAAATATAAGGTAGCGCATTGGCTAGAAGAATTAGGTCGTGCCATGAATACCTTTAAGCTGGTAGGAAGTTGTAGTATGCCGACCAGCAGAACGGATAGCTTGGTAGCCGGATGGTTGAATGCTCGAAAAAATCACTTCCGCATTTTGATCTTTCAGTATGCCAATGTAGTCGCCTTCAAAACTATTGTGACTTGCGCACTTTTGGGATTAGGAAGTGTCTTAGTCATTGACAATCAGATCAGTATTGGGCAGTTTGTCGCCGCAGAGATTATTGTGATTCTCGTCTTAAATTCAGTCGAAAAGCTCATCTTGACCATGGAAACCATCTATGATGTCCTGACTGGATTGGAGAAAATAGGAACAGTGACCGATTTACCACTTGAGGAAGATAACGGACTTTCTTTTGAGGAAATAGACAGTGCAGACTCGGTACGCCTATCCATAGAAGAAGTATCTTTTCAGTTTGGAGATGCCATCAAACCTTCCATCAATAATGTCTCTTTCAAAGTGGATGCCGGAGAACGCATCTGTTTGTCTGGCTACAACAGTTCGGGAAAATCAACATTGGCGAGAATTATATCAGGACTCTATACCAGTTTCGACGGCAACATCAACTACAACGACATCCCGATGCGCAATCTCAACACCGAGAGCTTGCGTAGCCATATTGGGACCTATAGTTCACAGGAAGACTTATTTCACGGCAGCGTCATCGACAATATTTCTTTGGGCAATAGTGTCACCATGAATGATATTATCGCTACTTCCAAAAGGATTGGTCTTCATAACTACGTCAATTCACTGCCAAATGGGTATGAAACAGAGCTACTCGCAGGAGGAAGTAACATTCCGAAAAACATACGCATCAAAATCATGCTGGCGCGCACAATCATTTCTCAGCCCAAGTTATTGGTGCTAGAGAACTTTATGTCCAGTACCGCTTCCCCTGAGATGGAACAAGTTATCCGCTGTCTACTAGACGAAAGTGAGGCTTGGACAGTCATCTGCGTCTCGAACGATCCCGATGTAGCTAAATTATGTGATCGTGTCGTCATGATGAATAAAGGAGAAGTCGTGATAGAAGGCAAGTTTGACGAAGTGAAACATAGCGAATACGGCAAAGAAATTTTCAGTCTATACGACGAAGCAGAATTAGCTTAAAGGCAGAGTTTCGAGAGCTGAGAGAGAAAGGAGAATACTCTCGAAACTCTCTGAATTCTCGAAACTCTCTGAACTCTCAAAAAAAGAAATATGCTCAATATATCAAAGAATAGCATTAACGACCGGATGGATATAGACGCCTCCGAGTCTTACAGTGCCATCAAAATGCCCGAAGCCAATAAGATGATGCGCTGGTGGATGTTCGGTGCGCTAGGCGTACTCATCATTGTCGCTTTCTTACCTTGGACACAAAATATACAAGCCAAAGGAGAAGTGACCACCCTACAACCGGAGCAACGTCCGCAGACCATTAATTCGTCCATCGCCGGACAGATCGAACAATGGTATGTTCAAGAAGGGGAACTTGTCAAAAAAGGAGATACCATCCTCTTTTTAACAGAAGTAAAAGCAGAATATCTAGATACCAATTTAGTAGAACGGACTGCCAATCAAGTCTTTGCAAAGGAACTGGCGATAGATGCCTATGAGGACAAAGCGACTGCATTGGCGAATCAAATTGCAGCTTTTGAAAGACAGCGGATACTGAAAAAAGAGCAGACGCGGCGGAAAATCCGGCAGAATGAATTGAAGATGAATACCATAGAAGCCGAAATAGTGGAGGCTAAAAACGATTACGCCATTGCTGAATATCAATATCGGCGTACAGATACTTTGTATCAAAAAGGCATCAAGGCACTGACGGATCTGGAAGAGAAGCGGCGAAAAATGGTAGAAACTCAAGCTAAGTTACAGCAGTCGCAAAATAAGCTACAGGAGGCAGACAATGAGCTGGAAATCTCTAGAGTCGAACTCAATAATATAGACAATGAGTACGATGATAAGGTAGCCAAAGCACGTTCGGATCGAGCGAGCGCACTATCCAATTTGTATGCCGCAGAAGGCGACCTGAACAAGAAGACAAATGAACTCGCCAACTACAGCCGACGCAATGATTTTTACTATGTACGCGCCCCTCAAGACTGCTACATCATCAAAGCTATCAAGCCCGGTGTGGGAGAAATCGTAAAAGAAGGAGAACCGATCGTCAGCATCATGCCTGCGGACTATCAGCTAGCCGTCGAAATATTTGTACGTCCAATGGATCTACCCCTCATAGAAACAGGACAGGAGGTACGGTTTATTTTTGATGGATGGCCTGCTTTTGTCTTCTCCGGATGGCCCAATGCTTCCTTTGGAACATTCAGTGGACAAATCGTAGCAGTTGATAAAATTCCGTCTATCAGTAATCAATACCGCGTTCTGATCACGCCTAACGATCCTGAGAAAGAGTGGCCGGAAGCCTTGCGTGTGGGATCGGGAGCAGAAGGTATCGCATTGTTAAATAATGTACCCGTTTGGTATGAAGTCTGGCGGCAATTGAATGGTTTCCCACCTGATTTCTATGATGAGAAAGAAAGAGAAAAGGACGAGGAGAAACTGAAAGCAAAAGCAAAATAAATCACCGAATTAGTTGAAAAATTGCTGCCTGAAAGAGTTGATTACATCTACATCAAGTCCTTTATCATATAGCAGTTGGATCAAAAAAAGAATGAAGATAATAGCTCGATATTTAGTCCTCCTTGCCATTTTCTTTCAAAGCAGCTTCTCAGTGGCTCAATCACCTATCGTAGAAGGTGAGATATTCACACTGGAGCAGTTTTTGGGCTGGGTAGAGGCACATCATCCTGTTGCTAGACAAGCAGGTTTACTCAATCGCTTTGCCGATGCCGAATTGATGAAGGCGCGTGGTGCTTTTGACCCTAAATTATTTGGCTACTATGATCAGAAGTCTTTTGATAATAAGAATTATTATCAGATCGGGGAAACAGGTGTGGGTGTGCCCACTTGGTTTGGTGCGGACTTCAAAGTGTCTTACAACTGGACAGATGGCATCTTTTTGAATGACGAAGAAGAACTGCCCGCTGCCGGACAAATTGTAGCCGGCTTCAATATGCCGCTTCTACGCGGTATGATGTTTGATGAGCGAAGAGCGCAAGTACAACAAGCAGAGCTGGTCGCTCAATTCAATGAGGCAGATAGACGACTGATACTGAACGACTTGTTGCTTGATGCGACGGAATCTTACTGGAACTGGGTGTATGCTTACAATGAGTTACAAACCTTCATAGAAGCACTAGAACTGGCACGACAACGATTCGATATCACTCGCGAAAGTTACTATCAGGGAGATAAACCTGCAATCGATACACTGGAGGCGTTGACACAGATTCAGATGCGCCAAGTCGACTCCTCAGACGCCCAGGTGTTGGTAGACAATGCGCTGGTGGATCTATCTTATTTTTTATGGTACGAAGAGGCGATTCCACTCAAAATCGTCGCTCCATTACAGCCTGAACAGTTACCAATCGCTGCTTATCCGGCTTACGCCAATCAAGTCCAAGTCTGGCTACAAAATCTGGAAACCATACATCCCGATCTGATTGCCATCCGCACCAAGCAAACCGAGCTAGAGATCAAAGAACGGCTCAAGCGTGAGTTCCTCAAACCTCAACTAGACATAGAGTACAATTTGCTTTCAGATGGATTAGACTTTGTGAATAGCTCCAACGGCGATGCTCAACTCATGGCACTCCTGACCGATAACTACAAGTGGGGCGTCACTTTCAACTTTCCGCTCTTCTTGCGTAAGGAGCGCGCAGGTCTAGACCTTGTCCGACTAGAGCAGCAGGACACTCAACTCAAATTTGCTGCCAAAGAACTCGATATTGAAAATAAAATCGTGATGAATTATCAGTTGCTACGCACCGTCGAGCAACAAGTCGATCTCAATCAAGAATTGGTCGCTAACTATCGAGCCTTATTAGAAGCAGAAACTGAAAAGTTTCGATTCGGAGAGAGTTCTATTTTCTTACTTAATAATCGCGAACAAAAGCTGATAGAAGCACAGCTCAAGCTTTTGAAGTTTCAGGCGGAGTACCGAAAACTGTTGGCGAAGGTGGAATGGGCTGCGGGGCAGTTGGGAAGCTAGAAAAAACATCAAATGATACATATAGAATGTCAAAGTGAGTCAGACTTGCTTTGGTATTTCTAATTGCTGATAGTTGAATCCTATTAGACTATTTCTATCCAATCTTCCTACATTTGCAGCATGCAATTTTTAACAAGAAAACTTATCCGACCAGAAGACCTCAATGCCAATAACACCCTCTTTGGTGGGCAGCTTTTACGGTGGATAGACGAAGAAGCAGGCATCTATGCCATGACTAAGCTAAACACCAAACGCGTCGTCACCAAGTTCATCTCTGAGATCAATTTCATTAGTTCTGCTGCTCAAGGTGATGTCGTAGAAATCGGGTTGAATTTTATAGCTATCGGGCGTACGTCGCTCACTTTTGGTTGTGTCGTTCGTAACATCTTTTCCAAAACGACCATCATCACAATTGATAAATTGGTCTTTGTGAAAGTCGATAAACATGGTCGTCCCGTGGCACATGGATTGACGAAAGAAGACATTATTTCTGCACCGACTATCTAATCCGTGAAATGAATTGAACTCAGAATAATGTGAAATGAACAAATTGATATTGCTGAGAAATGATTAGAAAAGAGACGCATAATAAATAGTAAATTTTCTGAGCATTTCTCAGCACAAGAGAATATCAATTTTTTATTGAACTCAGAATAATATGAAATGAACAAATTGTCACTGTTGAGAAATAGTTGAAATGAGAGCGTATTATAAATAGCGACTTTCAACTATCTCTCAACACAAAATGTGACAATTTTTTATTGAACTCAGACTACGTATGACAAAAATACTCGTCGCTTCCGGCAATCCCGCCAAAATAGAAGCTGCCCAACGCGGTTTTCAGCAATTGTTTACTAACGAAACTTTAGTGATCGAAGGACAGGCGACGCCTTCTGGTGTCAGTGACCAGCCGATGGGTGATGAGGAGACGTATCGAGGTGCGTATAATCGAGCCAAACGATTGAAAGAAGTACGACCGGATGCCGACTATTGGATAGGTATAGAAGGTGGGAATATTCGACATACAGCAACGGAGATGGAAGTGATGGCGTGGATTGTTGTGCTAGGTCAAACCTATGAGTCGAAAGCACGTACGGCAGGTTATTATTTGCCACCTCGTGTTATCGAATTGGTCAATCAAGGCTATGAACTGGGCGAAGCGGATGACATTATTTTCGGCGTCAGTAATTCTAAGCATAGTTTGGGTTCTTCGGGACTACTCACGGATGGTGTCATTGATAGAATCAACTTTTATATGCCTGCTGTTATCTTTGCTTTCTTGCCTTTTTATAAGCCAGAATTGTACCAAATAAAAAAGGGATAAACAACCGAAGTCACTTATCCCTTTTTTACAGGTCTGAGTATAATAGTAGCTAGCGTTTATTAATCCGCTTTGTCGTGACAATTTTTCCGTTCCTGTCCATCAACTGAATCAAGTACATACCACGCGCCAATGCACTGACATTGTGTACGTTTTTGCCAGACTGTGCTTCAAATTGATCGATGGGTCGTCCGACCATATTATAGATGACGACTTTACGGACGTGATTGTCGTTATTCTGGAAGGCGATAAAGTCAGTCGCTGGATTTGGATAGACTTTGATGTCCGTTTTGGAGTAAGTGACTTTATTCTTTGGACAGCTATCACAATTGCTTCTCATCGCCAATTGCGCCTGTGCCCAACCTACCATAAATAATAAAACGAATAAGAGTAACGATTGCTTCATAAGCCTATATTTTTAGGTTTTTCAAGTATTCCTCTACAAATCTACAATTTTAACAGGGTCGATACAATAAAAGTTACAATAACTTCGACGAAATCGCTGGAACGGTTCATTTTTTATATGAAATGGAAGATTCATAAATCATAGATTATAAATCATGATTCATATCTCAAAACAAACTCATCTGCTCCCCCTGCTGATATTTATCTACATCCGGTCCGCGTACAAGAATCTTTAATTCTTTTTCTACTTGCTCTAAAATGTAGGCTGCGATCGGTGGTACTACCGGTTCTTCGTGCTGATGTGGAAAAAAATAAATTTCTTTCAAGCCATTTTTAATATAGATTTTTAGCAACTGAATCCACTCATCAACACGCTTATAGTCTGTAGGATGCAAGGCATTGCCCACAAAGCGAATGACCCACTTGTCCGTACTGACAGCCGTGTGCATCACATCGCGTCGTCCAGCGACATCAGAGACCACAGTCGCTATATTTTGTCGGCGACAAGTCTCTACAAATTGCTGAAAAGTGGCATCATTCTGAAACCAACTTTCATGCCTCACTTCGACCGCCAATGGAATATGATCTGGGAAAAGCCGCATGAATTGTTCCAACTGTGGCAGTCGCCCACTATCAAAATAAGGCGGCAGTTGCATAAAACAACAGCCCAATCTGTCTTCCAATTCTGTAATCACATCCGTAAATCGCTTCAATAGTCCATTGCTCAACCCAAAGTCATTTCGGTGACTGATACTTTGAGGAATTTTGGGGCAAAAACGAAAGTCGTCAGGTGTCGCTGCTTTCCATTTTTCGACCAATTCGCCGGTCGGAATGCGGTAGTGAGTCGTATTGAGTTCTATGCTATTAAATTGCTCGCCATAGTATTTCAAAAAATCTGTTGTCTTCGTGCCTTTTGGATAAATTTGTCCTACCCATTCTTTGGTACTCCATCCGGTCGCGCCGATGTAGAATTTGGGGGTCTGCTCATCCGTCTCTCGCTGCTGTAAATAGTCGATGGTTTCTTGCCGAGGCAGTGGTTGTTGAAACTCGACATGATCTATATTTTTTAGGTATCCAAACTTCATAGGTGCGCTTTTCTTTTGGACTGTTTGAGTATTCAATACGATTTTTGATCGAAAATCCAAATATTTTTGTCTGTAAAACAGCTTTTTGTGACGCTTGTTGGTATCAATTCTCGAAAATTGTTTGCAAAGCTCACTTTTTTACTTTTTATTGCGGCAGTTCAAAGAAAACGTTTGTCGATTTAGACAATCCTATTTTGCAATCCTGATAGCTTCCGAGGTGTCAGAACAGGTCATCGGGAACGCATGTCAATTTTTCATTGAACTCAGACAATGTGAAATAAACAAATTCACATTGTTGAAAAATAGTCGAAATGGAAACGTATTGCAGATAGTAGCCTTTCGACTATTTTTCAACACCAAAAATGTGAATTTTTCATTGAACTCAGACAACGTGAAATGAATAAATTGATATTGCTGAGAAATGATTAGAAAAGAGACGTACGATTCGTAGTAGATTTTCTGAGCATTTCTCAGCACAAAAAAATATCAATTTTTCATTGAACTCAGACAATGTGAAATGAACAAATTCACATTGTTGAAAAATAGTCGAAATGGAAACGTATTGCAGATAGTAGCCTTTTGACTATTCTTCAACACCAAAAATGTGAATTTTTCATTGAACTCAGAATAGTTAAAGGCACGCCATCGCTGACAACATCTTCTGTTCAGCTTTATATCCACATCTTGTTTCACCAAATTCTTGTGACTATGGAAAGGGTCAAAATTGACATGGAATACATCTTTAGAGCATCACCTGCCATGCTCTACAAGTTTTTTACAGAGCCTGCTCAACTCATCCGTTGGTTTTGCGACGAAGTAGACATTGACGGCAATACGTATACTTTCGTTTGGGAAGGCTCAGAGGAAGTGGCAGACTTGATCGAAGATGAAGAGGACAGCCGGTTGCGCTTCCAATGGGAAGATGCAGATGATGACGACGAATATTATGAGCTCCGAATGAATCGCTCGCCTGTGACCGGAGAAACCATTTTGGAGATTACTGACTTTTGTGACGATGATGAAGTCGACGACCAAAGACAACTTTGGGACAATCAGATGGCACAACTTCGTCAGGAAATTGGCGGCTAGTTGCTACTGATTTACTTTTCAACTGATTCTACTTTATGCACTGCCCAAACCGATGGATACTTTTATGGCTGAGTGTGTCACTGACCACTTTTTCCTTGCACGCTCAGCAAGATCCTTCCATTACGACTTATCTTTTCAATACGCTAGCCATCAATCCGGCTTATGCTGGCAGCCAAGACTATCTAAGCATCAACTTTCTGAATCGCAATCAATGGCTGGGCTGGACAGATGGCAACGGTCGTGCGCCGAGCACACAGATCGTTTCTGCGCATTCGCCTTTCAATAATCGAGTGGGACTCGGTCTGCATCTCAGTCATGATGTCATTGGAGCGACGCGGATGACCAACCTGAATGCCGCTTACGCTTATCGTATTGCGTTCCCATTTGGTACGATTTCGGCAGGCGTGCAGTTGGGTTTAGTCAATTGGGCGGCAGACTGGAGTCGTTTAAATTTGAGAGACAACATTAGCTTAGATCCAGCATTTAGTCAGGTGCGAGAAAGTCGTTTTACACCCAATGTAGGTGCAGGCGTTTACTTTCAACACGATTACTTTTATGCCGGATTTTCTGTCCCTCGTATTTTGACGACAGAGCTTACAAAAGACAATACAAATACGCTAGCCACCGCTACTTTATACCGCCATTTCTACTTCACCGCAGGTGGTATCATCCCAATATTATCAGATGACATTGTTTTCAAACCGGCTATGCTTATCCGTCGTGTGACTGGTGTCAGTACTGCTACAGATCGAGTCGGTGCGCCTACTTCGGTTGATTTGGATGCTTCTATTTTCTTATTACAGACGCTTTGGTTGGGGACTTCTTATCGTTGGTCGCCACAGGGTTTGTTTGGCAATACGAGTTCACATGATTCTATTGACTTTTGGGGTGCTTTTTACTTGTCGAATGGCTTTCGTGTTGGTTTGGCGTATGACATTGGTTTGACGCCCATTCGTCGCTACAGCAATGGTTCGCTGGAGATTATGATTGGATATGACTTTAATGTACGGATGGGGAATGTGCGGAGTCCGAGATACTATTGAGCATCTATCTATTTGGTTGGTTTCAGAGAATTGGATTCACCTCTTCATCGATGAATTTTGGTGATTGACAAATTGATAAACCGCTGAATTGACGCTACAAGTGCCTAAATAAGTGGCTTTTCTCGAAAACTTACCATTTCCTCTTCCATCTTCTTACCTTCGCGCCTTCACGAAAGCAAAGATATGCGCAAAATCACCGCCGACAAGATTTATACAATTAGTCATGACGTATTGGAAAATCATGTGATCGTTTTGGAAGAAGATGGAACAATTTTAGCCATCGAGCCAATATCACAACAAGTCTCATCCTCCATTTTACGCTTCAAAGGAGTACTCATCCCAGGCTTTATCAATGCGCACTGTCATCTGGAATTGTCGCACATGAAAGGACGTATACCGACTGGGACAGGATTGATTCCATTCATCAAAAATATCGTTCAGTATCGCGGTGATTATTCTGAGGCTCAAATTCAAGCAGCCATAAAGCAAGCCGATGCCGATATGAGAGCAGCAGGCATCGTCGCTGTGGGAGATATTTCTAATACTACAGACACCATCGCCATCAAATCCAAAAGCGACATTCATTACCATACTTTCGTGGAGATGTTTGATTTCATGGTAGACGCTAGTGCACAAGAGCGATTCGATGAATACAAAGGTGTTGCCGACCAATACCAATCGCAATCTTTACCATACACTTTAGTCCCTCACGCCCCCTACTCTACCTCGCGCCGCTTGTTTGAGTTGATTCAGCAGCATCAAGTAGCAGCAGATGTCACCGTCAGCATTCATAACCAAGAGATGCAGCCAGAAAGTGATTTGTTTCTTTCCAAGAGCGGAGATTTGATTCCTTTTTATACCGATTTTGGTATTCCGATAGCGGATTGGTTGCCAACTCAACAGGCATCTATCCAGTATGCGCTGCAAGAAATGGATGCCCAAAAACGGACTTTATTTGTCCACAATACATTAACCTCGCCGGAAGATATCGCTGCTGCTCACAACTGGAATCCGCGCACCTATTGGGTTACTTGTCCCAATGCCAATTTATATATTGAAAATCGCTTACCTCGCTACGAGCACTTCATCGCTGCGGATGCAAAGATGACGGTCGGTACGGATAGTTTGACTTCCAATTGGCAGTTGTCTGTTTTGAAAGAGCTAAAAACTATAGCGCGCTATCAGTCCTTTGTGCCCAATGAGATGCTTTTGCGTTGGGCGACGTTGAATGGAGCCGAGGCATTGGGATTAGAAGATCGGTTGGGTAGTATTGAAGTGGGGAAACGTCCGGGTATTAATTTATTGAGTGAGGAGCAGATCAGTGATGCTACTCAGGTGACCAAAATTGTATAACAAATGTAGAAAAGACAATATATCGGCAAAAATGGTCACATCGTCCTTTCAGAGACGACACTCAAGTCTTCCATTTTGCTCGACAATGTACCTGCCCACATAACCGATTACTGAATCTCTTCTTCGCTTTTCGGTCGAAAACGATCATACAAAACCGTAAACACTACTACATAGATCAGAGAAGGCAGTAGATTTTCAATATTGATTTCTCCCAATTTCATCATCCGTATACTGATGGCGATAATGAGCACACCACCGACAGCCGTAATCTGATTCAAAATATTGTCTGTAAAAAAAGGAGCAAGTTTACCCGCCAAAAGTGTCAGTCCACCTTGAAAAATCAATAACGGAATCACCGAAAACCAAACCCCAACTCCATAAGCCGCCGTCAACGCGACAGAAGAAACGCCATCCAAAATCGACTTGATAAGCAACAGATTGCGCTTGCCTTCTACACCTTCTTCTATCGCCCCGATGATGACCATAGATCCCACACAAAACAGTAAGAACGCTGTCACCAGCCCTTCCGTAAATTTTTCATCGCCTATCGACAGCGCGTTTTTTAAGGTATCGCTCAGTCCAGCCAGAAAGTCATCTACACTCAAAGCCTCACCCGTCAATCCACCCAGAATCAAACTTAAAATAAAAATCAACATATAGCCATCCGGTACGCGCAGTCCCATCATAATGCCAATGACGATTGTCCCCAGACCAATGGCTTGAAAAATGATTTTCTCGTATTCGACAGAAAAAAGCTGCTGTAAGTATAGCCCGAGCAAACAGCCTAAACTAACCGTAGCAACGTTGACGAAAGTAGCTATGGGTAACTTCATTTTCAATTAACAATGTGCAGTAAACAATGAGCAATTGGCAAACGAGAACTTGTCAAATGGTGCAAATCACGCATTGTCAATTCATCAGTTCGACAGTTCATCAAAAAATTATTCATCCTTCGCCAATAATATCAAATCCGCTCCGTCCGGTACTTCCACTTTCCCATCCTTAACGCGCACTTGCTTACCCGAATAATGATCTCTTAGAAAAGTTCCCTCTTTGAAAACTTTACCAACTTCTATCTCTCCAACTTGTCCTTTCAAATCTAGCGCAACGACGACTTGATCTTCAAATTTGTCTTTTTTGAAGGTGCGTTGGAAGGTGTATGGACTTTTTGAAATTCGCTCGTGATCGCCCATCCCGATTGCGGGATGCTGCTGTCTAAATGTGCCTAACTTCTGCCAGTGTGCTAGTACATCTTGGGTGCGATATCCTTCGCGATTGGCATTATTTTTGAGTTCCTCCCAATTCATGAAAGAGCGCAAAGTCGCATCGCCGTTGGTGCCTGGTATGATGAGCGTTCTAGCCGTTTCGTCGCCATAGTAGGTTTGTGCGCTGCCAGGCGAAAGTAATAAACGAGTTGCTGTCTCCATCGGTCGTTTTCTGGCTGCATCGTAAGGGTCGCCGTCGTCGTGGGAACTGAGATAGTTGACAGTCGTTTTCCCTTCAAGTTCTTTGGCTAATTTTTTTTCGTATTTGGTGAAAAGTTTTTCGTAGTCCATTTGGTCAGCATCGTATTTGAATTCAAAGTTGATGAGACTGTTGAACGCATCAAAAAAGTCGACTTCTCGGTCGCCATAATCGTAATTGCGTCCGCCGCTGATGCCGTAGCCGTAGACCTCGCCCATCATATAAAACTCTTGATCGTCGAGAATAGCTATAGCTTTTGGGTTCTGCGTTTTCCATTCCTCAAATGCAGCTTCTGCCTCTTTTCGCAAATCTTCCCATACTTCCTCTTCAGTATGTTTGACGGTATCTACTCGATAGGCATCTATACCGTAATCTCTGATGAAATCAGTCAGCCATTTGATGATGTAATTGGTCGGTGTGCGTGTCAATCCAGTACGCTCAAAGAAAGCGTCTAGCTCCGTTACTTCTTGCTCATAGCGACCTTCAGCTTTCCACTTTTGCACCAAATAATCCGGCAATTCTACGGCTTTCCTGCTTTCTGTTTTGATGTCCGGCAAGTTGTCAACCAACGTGCAAGTCACCGTCGTCTCAAAATCTTTGTAGGTACAATTCGGTTCTTCCCGCACCCAACTTTTCGGCCAAACAGGATCTCCTTCGGTCACCGGTCCAGTATGATTGATAACCACATCTAGCATGATGCGGATACCTTTACGGTGGGCTGCTTTTACTAGATTTCTTAGGTCATCTTCTGTCCCAAAATTGGGATCGAGCGCCGTCCAGTCTTTTGTCCAATAGCCATGAAAGCCATACGTGCCGCCAGTTCCTTCATCTACAAGTCCATGAATTTGCTCTACGATCGGCGTAAACCAAATCGCATCCACCCCCAAATCATTGAAATAGCCTTCTTCTATTTTTTGGGTAATACCACGTAAGTCGCCACCCATGAAATCACGCAATTTGCTCGTCTTTTTGGTGCGTCCAAAGTTGACGTCGTTGCTGCTGTCGCCATTGTAGAAGCGGTCAGTAAGTAGAAAGTAGATTTGCGCATTTTCCCAGAAGAAGGGAACGTCTTTTTTTGCGGTTTTTGATGCGCTGTTTTTTAGGCTGTTACAACTGTTGAATAGTGCTGCTAGAAGAAAGAGTGAAAGGAAGATTTTGTATTGCATTTTTCTCGTTTTGTTAAGTTGTGAAGCGCGTGCTAGGTTGTCGTTTCCCACGACGACCTAGCTTTGTTCTTAAATATATTTTATCAATTCCCGACCAAGCTCCAAGTTACATAGCGATCCTTTTCGCAATCTAGCATAATCCCGAGCTGAAGACCACTTATAATCAATTGCCTATTTGACCATCTTGGCTAACACAGGATTCTGATGAATGTAAATGAAACAATTGTAAGCATAATCATTGGCAGTATCAAATCGAAAATCTGTCCTCTTGCTTCTTTCTATGGTGACAAACTCGTCTATCCAACCATCTTTAGATTGACAAGGCTTACGCCAGAGCCCACCTGTAAAATCTGCCCGATTGTTTAAAGCTTGCGTATAGCCTTTCTGTAAGTCCCCAATAGCATCGTTCAGCAATACCGGTTTATCAGGATGTGCGATCCGTGTCCAATTACGTTTTACAGCTTTTGCTTTATGTCCGTATTTCTGTACTCGACGCGCATATTCTATTTTATCGACATGCTCATATAGCTCTTTTCGATTGACGGAGGTATTTCGGACGTAGAATTACCAGTGAAAGTGATTGGGCATCAAACACCAAGAAATGAGATCACCGAAAAGTGGCAGATACGCACGCATCTTCCAGAGAAAGTAGCGATAGTTTTCTTCCTCGAAAAATGTCTGTCGACTGTTGTTACCTTGATTGTAAATGTGGAATAATTGGTTGTTGTAGAAGTCCATTGATTTGAAATTTAATTCAAGATACGTGAAAAGGAGGTCGTCGTGGGAAACGACAACCTCCTACTCCCGTACCACCCGAAAACCTACCAATGGCGTCTCCACAGCCGCTCCGCTATCCATCGCATCGACAAAATTAAAGGCACTGAGACCATAAGTTTTGCCTTCGCTACCATAATACTCGGCGACATTGCCACCAAGATCATAGATGCTGGCATCACCCACTTTGGTCGCTTTGTAAGTGCCGACTGGTTTCAATAGCTGAGCAGCTTTATCTAGCCAATTGTCTTGCAAGACTTGCGCATCTTTTAGACTCAACTCATAGCCCGCCCAAGCATTCAAACTATTCTCACCTTTAGCCAAACCTTGCGCTTTTTTATGCCAAGATTTCGCTTCTTTTTCATTGGGTAGGCGATAGGTTTTACCTGTTTTCTCACTCAGCCATTTGGTATAGCTGTTGGCTTGTGCCGCAGACACGACTGCTGGATAATTCATTTGAGCAGCGGGAAATGAAAAGTTAGCGTCGAATTGTTTGAACTGGGCATTCGTAACTTCAAAAATACCAATAGCTAAAGAATCTTCCTCAATAGCCGCCATTTCAGGCAATAGTAGTTTATTTTGTTGGATACCATAAACCCCATTTTGATGCTTGAACGCTGATTTTTTCATCAACAAAGCAAGTGGACTTCCTTCTTTCAATACCTCATCTTTCTCCTCTTCTTTTTCAAATAAATACTCGTCAATCCAAGCCAGTTCTTCCTCCATTTTACGTATCTGATGAGTGATTTTTTGCAAACCATGCGGCTGACCCGGAAACCAAAGAAAGCGAACTGGAGCTTGGTCGATCTGCTGCAAGGCACGATAGTATTCCCAACCTTGATCGCGAGGTACGGCACGGTCTTCGCTACCGTGAAAAATGATAGTTGGTGTTTTGACTTTGTCTAAATCAAAGAGCGGTGATTTGGTGATATAGTTTTCATTGTAATTTTTGCCATTAGTATCATCCCAAGGCGCACCCCCAAAATAGTGCTGATCGAATTGCACACCAAAGCGACACGTCCCGAAATCAGACGTCCAGTTGACATCGCCTGCACCGGGACAAGCGACTTTGAACGCATCGGGATAGCGGACGGTGAGCATAGTTGTCAGAATCGCACCATTTGACCAGCCCATCGTGCCCATCTGCGATCTGTCGATCAAACCACGCTCGTCAAGATAGTCGATGCCCGCGCTAATGTCTGCCATTTCAGGATCGTAGTAGTTACCGGCTATGCTTTCTACAAATTCGAGACCGTGATTGGAAGAGCCGTGATAGTTGGGTTTGAGGACGAATGCGCCGCGCTGCGCCAAAATATTCGGGTAAGTACTCCAGCGTTCTGCCCAGCTGTCGAGCGTCGCTGCAGAAGGTCCGCCATGAATGGAGAGCATCAGCGGATAGCGTTTGCCTTCCTCATAGTTTTCAGGATAATAGAGCAAGCCTGTTACTTCGTCACCTTGCCAGCCTTTCCATTTGATGACTTCACTTTTGGTGATTGGCTTTTTACGCAAACCACTGTTCAGCTTGATTAGAATTTCTTTATCACTCAATTGCAATCCGTCTTTCTGCGCCACATTCATCACATAGTATTCCGGCAACTGAGAAGCGGTAGAATGAATGTAGACAGCTTTATCGCCAGCTTTGGTCATTGCCAAAATATTGACATGATCTTCGTGGTCGCCGAGTTCCAAGTTTTGACGTTTCCAATCAGTTGCAGGATCGTAAAACGCCAGTTTCCGTGTCGTCCCATTCGCTAAACTTGCCAATACGCCATTGCCGACAACTCGGAAACCACCTTCCATTCCCCACGCCCAGTCGAGATCAATTTTCTGCTGCGACTGCTTCGCCAAATCGTAATAGTGCAACTGCCCGACGCCCGCACCATTCCATTTCGGATAGTTGGTCAATTCAGTGGCGAAATAGAAGCCTTCGTTGTTGTCTGTAAATTGAAAGCTGCGCGGCTGATGTAGGTCTTGTAAGATTTGCTTCATCTCACCAGTTTCTAGATTTTGGAGGTAGTGTTTTGGTTTTGGATTACCGTCAGAAGTATAGTGTCGGCTTTGAGTAGTCGAGTAAACGAGATGTTTGCCATCTTTGGACACCGCGTAGCTATTGACCGGAAAGGTGTTATCACTGATGCGGGTGATCTTCTTCGTTTTGACATCAAAGGCGTAGATTTTGGAGACCGTCCAGTGTTCCTCATCTTCCACGACGATCACATTGTCTTTCTTCTTTTTGAGTTCTTGTTCGTACCAAGTTTTGCCATCATTGGAAGTGAAGAGTATGGTACTGTCGTTTTGCCATTGTGGACGCGAAAATCCGTTCTTGAACTCATGAACTTTGATCGGTTCACCCCCGTAGATACTCATCGACCACAGCTTATTGCCTTTGTCTCGACTACTTCGGAAATAGATAGTTTCGCCATCGCGAGAGAAAAATGCCCCGTAGTCATTTTCATCAGAATTGGTCAATCGTACCGTCTTGAATTTATCGTCTTCCTTGACCGTCAGGCGCGTCAAATATAGATCAGCCACAAAACGATCTTTCTCTTTCACTGCTCGTCTTTTGCTCCAAATCAGCATATTGCCGTCCGGCGAAAAGGTCGCGCCACTTAGATATTCGGTATTGATGACATCTTTGGGTGTCCATCGCGTTGGGTCATCTTTTTGGGCGAATAGGAAATCAGAAAAGAGGAAAAAGAATGCTAGTAATAAGGTAGATTTCATCTGTCTGTTTTTATTTTTCTTTATGGTCAGATGGAACTTACCACGATTGAATAGTCATTGCTTTGTGTGTTTTAATGACGATTAAATCATGGACGTTTCATCTGTCTGTTTTTATTTTTCTTTATGGTCAGATGGAACTTACCACGATTGAATAGTCATTGCTTTGTGTGTTTTAATGACGATTAAATCATGGACGTTTCATCTGTCTGTTTTTATTTT
>JBCDHX010000114.1:0-19494 GCA_038749535.1 Bacteroidota bacterium | reverse complement strand
GAGCAACGGAATCGTCGAGGGAATCAATAATAAAATCAAAATGATGAAACGTAGGGCTTTTGGATACAGAGATTTTCAAGCCTTTCGTACTAGGGTCTTGATCGAATTTCTTTGATCTCCACAACATTCTCCTATGAGCCCAATAATTGTCTTTCTTTCATTTAGCAATTATATTTGTGAGTGTGACAAGGCAAATATTGGCTTTTAACAATTATCCGCTCGCTCACACTGTAAGGCAACTTACCTCGTATATGAAAAGTGAATCGGTAGAAAGTAGCTCTTCTTGAGTGTGATCAAGACCGATCTTATAACACAACACAGCCATTTCAAAACGATCTATGTAAGGCAAATCGGCTGCTCTCGTGGTTCGATGTATATGAAAGCAACTCGTCCTTATGCTTAGATGTAGTATTTGTTGGTAGCGATGAATAATCCTGCTATCCATCTGCTTTGCAGTCGGCTGTGATGTGATTCCCGAATCATATTTACTCACAAATACAGTCAGACATGAGACCTGCTATACTTCTCTTTTTTAGTCTATTGTTATTCAGTACTCAATTGAAAGCGCAAAATCAATTGCAACCAACCGCATCACTCTACGATATTGATGTACAAGGGATCAATCAGGTAGCGACCAACAATACTCAATTTGATTTTCTGCTCCCTTTCCCTAATGGCGAATGGCAGTCTATACGAGCGACCGAATCTCAAGTCCTATCGCCTGCCATGCAAGCCAGTCATCCCGACATCCGCACTTTTGATCTCACCTATGGTGACTGGAAAGGTAAGCTGACGCTAGCCAATGGACAACTTCACGCACGGTTCAGTACGCCTAGAGGACTTCTAGCTATTGTACCCTCTCAAATCAACGCCAATAGTTACAAGTCTTACTACGGAGTCTTCGATCCTGAGTGGACTTCAGAGGAAGTCACCACTACCGTCTGTAACGAAAATGATCTCGAAGACCTCGATTTTGATACCAATCACAGCCCAAGTCCAGAAAACACCTCCCTGTTACAAGTGACTCGAGAAGGTGTACTGACCACCTATCGACTAGTCGTCGTGACCACAGGCGAGTTTGAAGATGAGCATGGGACGAATAGCCTTGCTGTCATCACAAATACAGTACAGTCGTGGAATTTGATCTTTGAGTCGGAGCTAGGAATTCGTTTATTTTTGGTGGATACGCGTATTTACACCAATCCTGCTACCGATCCCTTCACACCCGATAAAGCAGGTGGAGATAGCCGCCCCAATCAAGCTTCAGAGGTCATCGCCATGAATTTCATGGACAATGAGTACGACATCGGTCATGTTTTTCATCATTCTACTTCGGACGATAACTGGGGTAGCGGTGGTGTTGCAGGTCTTGGTGTTGTTTGCAGCAATAGTAATTTCTTTTCTACCGCTTTTGAAGATACAGATGACGAGTTAGAAGGTCCCAATAAAGCAGCAGGCTGGAGTGGCTCTTTCGACAATACCACCAATGGCTGGGTGCAGCTCTCCGCTCATGAAGTCGGTCATCAGTTCAGTGCTTCGCATACTTTCAATGGTAGTGGCGCGAGCTGCTCAGGTAGCAATCATCCCGAAAATAGCGCGTATGAAATCGGTAGTGGTACGACCATCATGTCTTACAATCGCATCTGCGGACCAGGACAAAACTTGCCAGATGGTGGCGAAAATGACAACTACTTTCATGCGCATTCTATCTCTCAGATCACTGACTACATCACCAATAGAGGCGGCAGCAATTGTGGTACGATCACCAATGTCAACAATACCGCTCCGGTCATCACACTAGACCCCATCGAAATTGACCGAATCATTCCAGCACGTACGCCTTTCGCACTTTTTGGGATTGCTGTCGATGCGCAAGGTGACGACATCACTTATACTTGGGAGCAGTATGATGAAGACGGAGCAGATATTCGTCCTACTCAGGGGAAACTAGGTAATGTTGCTGCTGCTGACCCTGCGGCACCACTTTTCCGCAGCTATCCGCCTAGCGACAGTTTTATTTGTTTCTTTCCTGCTTTGGACAATATATTGGCAGGCAATAACAATGGCTTACAGTTTGAAGCACTTCCTACGGTAAGCAGAACGATGAACTTTGCGCTGACTGCTAGAGATAACAATGCAGTAGGAGCTGTCAGCATCACTAGCTTGGATGTGACAGTAGAAGATACAGGCTCTCCCTTTCAAGTGACTTCTCAAAATACGCCAACCACTTTGGTAGCTGACGGTAGTGCAACTTTCACTATTACTTGGGATGTGGCAGGCACGATAGGCGGCAATATTCAGTGTACAGAAGTAGATATTTTGTTGTCTTTGGACGATGGTGAAAATTTTACTATTCAGCTTGCGAACAACACGCTTAACGATGGCGCATACACGGCACAAGTTCCAGACTTTGCCACCACTCAAGGACGCCTCAAAGTCGTCTGTAGCAATAACATCTTTTTTGACATCAATGATGCCCCCATCACCATTACGACAGGCTGCAATGCAGATACGCCTCCGTTTTTTCCTGATAATACCGTCACAGCAGATCAAGGCGACAATGTGTTGAATCTATCATTGACGCCTGATTACAACACACCTATTCCGAATTTTACAGGAACGCTAGATGATGCCGATCTAGCTGCCAATTTAGCATTTGATAGTCAGGGAAGTTGTAGTGGTCCTTCCAACAGTAATTTTGCCGATCTGACGGAATTTGTAGCTAGTCAAAGTGGTGAATATCGCTTCACATTGGATGGTCCTTTTGGTCAATTAATCAATATCTACGAAAGTAGTTTCGATGCGACTAATACTTGTCGAAATTTCATAGCATCTACTGCGAGGCGCAGCACTTCGAGTGGAAGCGTCAATCTTTTCAGCTCCGTCGATGTCAATCTCAATGCCGGTACCACTTACGTCATGGTTGTTATGTCATTTGCTGCCAATGCCGCTTACTATGGCGACTATACAGTGAGCTACACAGGTCTGGGTATGTTCTCGATGCCCGGTATTGGCGATCCCGGATTTCCTTATACGTACATCATCGTCGATCAGTCTGACAATACCATAGAGGCGTTTGAAGATGATCCGGATTTGCGCAATTATGCAGCAGGTAGTTATCTCATATACGGATTTACCAGATTTTCGGCAACGACCACAGCAGATCTAAATGCTAACTATGCTGGCAGCGCGCTCGACAACTTGGAAGCAGACATTACAGCAGGCACTTTGTGTGGCGATCTCAGTGAGAACACCAAATCCATTACCATCAATGGCTCAGGTGACGGCGGCACAATCAACCTATCAGCTACTTACGATGGAGAAACGACGATCGTCGATGAATGCGCCTCTATCATCATCACGACCAGTAATATCATCAACGCTTCAGATGTGACCATGCTCGCACAGCAAATCATTATGCAACCTGGATTTCATGTAGAGGCAGGTTCGGACTATCTAGCGAGGGTGGCGACTTGTAATACGGCAGCAGCAGTAGAAGTCAGAAGCCAACCAAAGACTGTGGTCATCGAGCTTCAACTATTCCCCAATCCTAGCAATGGTATCCTCAATTGGCAGCAAGATGCCGACGAAACCATCAAGCGTATCCGTGTCATCAACCAAATGGGGCAACTGATGCTAGATTTGCCCGCGCCGACTTCACCTGTTGATGTCTCCATTTTACCGAGTGGCATCTACTACCTGCTTTTTGAAGGCGAGTTGAGCCGTTATCAGAAACAGCTAGTGAAACAATAATGGCAGGTAGTTTCGATATACAACTTTTACGAACCGTGAGTATATCCTGAAATCAAAAAAACGTCCTATATCTTTCATAAGCGAGTCACACGAGAACCAATTGTTTTTCGAGGTGGCTCGTCTTTTTCAACTGATCGGCTGACTGGCTTGCGCTAGTTGCTCCAGACCTACTTTCTTTTCTATCAGTTGAATGATTTCCGGCATCCGCTTCATGGCTGCTTCATAGCCGGCTTCGTAGACATTGGTGAAGTCTTTATTAATGACATTGAAAATGTTGTAGCTTCCCACTTCCGGCTGTATGATTAGATCACATTTGCTGAAGTTTTGTATCGAATTGGCGACGATGGTCAAAAAGAACACTCGCTGCCCGATGCTGAGGACATTTTGAAGTGATTTGGTTTCTACTGTTCCTTGCGCCATTACATCTACACCGATGACAATGTCACATTCGTCTTCCAGAGGGCTGACTGCCATATTGGACATGATACCGCCGTCGATGTATAGCTGACCTTTGATATCGACAGGTTTGAATACCAAAGGAATGGAGCAAGAGGCAATGATCGACTCGGTGAGCGAACCGGAATGCAGAGCTTCCAGTCGCCCTTTATTCATATTAGTCGCCGCGATGTACATGGATTTAGTAAGTTTGTCAAAGCTATCGTGACCGATGTGCTCCAGCAAATGCTCATGCAAAAAGAACAAGCTCGTCAGTCCATCTATCGGAATGCTGGGACGCATCGCTTTGATCCATGCCCATTTTTCCACGAATGCCATCATTTCGTCTCTCGTTTTTCCGGCAGCGTACAGTGCTCCTGCTATTGCTCCGGCACTCGTCCCGATGACGACATCTGCTTCTATTTCATGCTCACGCAAAGCCTGAAATACCCCTATATGTGCCACGCCTCTAAACATACCACCCGAAAGCGCAATCCCGATTTTATATTTTTTCTTGTTCATAGACACACTATATGAGTTCAATAAAAAATTAATACTTCTTATTGTTGAGAGACCATTGGAAAGCCTACTATTTTCAATATGTATTCATTCCAATCCTTTCTCAACAGTATTAATTTGTTCATTTCACATTAGACATTATCAAGTTGAAAATTAACTGAAGCATAAAGATTTGATGCACAGTTATTTGTGGAAGAAATCCGACATCCGAAATCACAAATCGTAAATGTCTATTACCTGAGTTCAATCAACACTACCTACTACTATAGTCAAATACAACACCCGTCCACAGCGTAAAGCTATAAACGGGTGTCCTATCTTGCAAACAGTTCGCTTCTTTGTTGTGTTGCGAAAAAAATCAGAAAACTATTGTTTGATGAATCGCTGTTGACTTATTCCATGCACATTTTGGAGTATCAAATGATAGCTGCCGCTCGGTAAGTCGGCTACATCAATTGTAAATTGACGCCCGCTTTCCTGAACAGTTTGCTGAATGAGCTGCCCTTGCATACTTACAATTTTGATGTCTGTATTTTCTACATCCTCCCCAAGATATACGATGAGCTGATCGTGTACTGGATTGGGGTTGATTTGTAGGAAAGGGTGCTGATTTTGAGTATTAAAAACAGTTGGAGGCGCATAACTGATCGTAAGTTGTACTTCATCGTCTTCCTGAGCAGTCAGATAATCACCATTATTGGGACTGGAATCTAGGTCTTCTTGCTCCATCTGTATGATTTGCGCAAAGACATCAATCGGGCGACGCACCAACGTAAACAAAGTAAAAGACAACGTAACTTCCGCTCCGGCAGCCACCGTCCCGATCTCCCAAATTTGAGCAGCTACGCGGAAGTTGCCTTGTGAGACTTCAGCGTTCACATACGCTAGTTCTCCCTTTGGAATGGGAAAGTGCAATTGCACATTGTTCGCTGCTTCTGTGCCATTGTTCCTGATGGTCAGTTCAAAAACAACAGGCGAGAAAACTCGGAAAGCACTAGGCGTCGAGGTCAGAGAAACGACCTCCAGATCGACACCGTCTATGAGTTGATTGCAGTTCCTATCAGTATATGCTACACCTTCACATTCCGCCCAGCAGCCGTTGCGATAGGTATTGCCATCTTCGCCACAGACTGGTCTAAAGGTGTCCGGGCAGTCGCAGCTCGTGTGCTCACTTTGGGCACGGAAAAAAAGTGGCGCGCCCGTCAGTGGAATATTTTGAGCAGCGGTACTAAATTTCGTATCTACTTCATAGCCATAGTTCCACGGAAAGCCTTCTAAAGTTTCTATGCCAAAATCATTGGGAAAAGAATAAGTCGCCGACGCCACTTCTGATTTGTCCAATAGCGTTTTCGCCCAAAGTGCGAACGTGTAACTTCCATCATCATGCCGAAAAGCACCACCTGCTACCCCATCTGGCAGTTGCATAGCAGTCGTCATTTCAGCATCATATCGCGTCTCGAATAGCATATCCGAAACCGTTTTATAGGCAATGCCAACATTGTTGACTTCCTGCGCATAAACATCTGTATCTCTAAGTTTTTTATACATCCCCATCAACTGAAACTCGTAGGTCGCTTCTTCCTCCGTCGCCTGATCGCCCAAAGTAAATGGATGAAACTGTAGAACATCCTGTTTCATCGCCCCTATCGCCGCCTTGATGATGTAGTTGCGCTGCAATTCGTCAGAGCCGTAGTAGCGAATGGTATCCGTAAACTGTTGGCGTGGCATATTGGATTCTGTGATAATCCATAGTTTTTCAGGGTAAGTGCTACCGTCGTAGCCATGCTTGTCCAAGACGGCTTGAAACTCATCTTTTTTTCTGTAAATACCACTTTCCACGGCATTGTCGGAGTTGCGCAAGAAGTTGTTCGGCGGCTGTTGGGTGCGATAGTCGTAGTCCCATAAACTACCATCGATATGCGGATATTCATGATAGCCCATCACATCAAAGTACGCACCGCCTTTGAGCGGAAATTCTTCTGTTTCGCCACCGCCATAAGGATTATCTGTATTTCTGAGCACAGCATCCAGAAAATGCGGCATCCCCAATGCACCGATGGACACATAAGCATCAGGATCAACAAATTTGATGACTTCATAACTCACGCGCAAAGTGCGGATATAGTGAAAAATAGGGGCGCGTAGCTGATATTCGCAAGGATTGGGATTGCGTACCCACCAGGTATTGTTGGGATCGGCGTAGTTCCAGATATTGCCATAAAGAAAGAAGTCCGGCTCATTCCAGATCTCGTAGAATTTGATGTGGTCTTTATAAATGCTCGCCGTCTTGTAGAGATAGAGCGCGAGGTAGTTGGTGTCGTTGACTGGTGTTCCATTTTCACCATTGTCCCAAATGGGCGAATAGAGATTGGCGAACATCCGCGACAGATTGTTGTCGTTCCCGTCACCACAATAATTGAATAAATCGCGATGCCAGTCAGCAGGTTGCTCCACGATGACGGTATGATCGGTCATACCCAATGTCTCATAATACTCATAGGTCGATTTCCGAAAGTCATAACCATATATCTCCATCAACCACTCCGGCAGTGCCGGACGTAAGGCTTTGACACCGACACCAGGAATGCCTTTTTCGGGAACTCCGGCGGCGATTTCTGCCAGTTGTCGGTCATTCCAAGGTGGAAAATAACCTTGATTCATCCCAAAACGAAAATGCCCATCATAAGGTGGAACATAGTCATTGGCGGTCTGTGCTTGCAATTGACCATAGATGAAGGCAAAGAGAAGTACTACACAAAATTTTAGTGTGCGCATGAGTGATCGGTTTTAGATCGTAAGTAGATAGGTAGACTTTGTGTGTACTGAAAGGAAACTAAAAATACAGGGATTTTAGGGTGTATGCAAATGTCATTGAGATTATGTTCTGTTAAATCGCTGAATGTCGACTTCTGTTGACGGACTGGTGTTATTTAACAATAGTTGCTGCATCTGATGGGCAAAGTAAGGAGCAAGCGATGCCCCTTTCGTCCCCAATCCATTAAAAATAGCCAACCGCTTGAACTCAGGATGTTGCCCTAAAAAGGGTCGTCGGTCGCGCACTGTGGGACGGATAGCTGCTTTGTGTTCGATCACTTCAAATGGTACAGTCAATACATCTCGCAGGCGATCTAGGATATAGGTTTTGCCTGCTGCGCTAGGCGCGTCATTTTCGTGCTGATGTTCATTGGTCGCTCCTATCCAATAAGTATCTTTTTCAGAAAGAGGAACAATGAAAATACGCTGTTTGAGTAGTTTCTGAAAGTTGACTTCGGGTATGCGGACGATGAGCGCTTCACCTTTGTTGCCTTTGAATGGTAAGTAGTTGAAATAAGGATTTTGCTTGGCGGCTGCTCCTTCGCAAAAGATGAGTACAGTAGCAGTTATATCTTTATATTCGACTTGATTATCAGTGAGTTGCAACTGATCAAAATCAAATATTTCACCATGTATTTGTCCTTTTTTTTGCCAAAATTGTCGGTAGGCTTTCACCAATTTTTCGACTTCTACCTGAGCTGCCGGACGCACTTCACCGTAAGCATAAGCAGGAACGGTATGCTTTTCATAATCTCCAATGTCTACATCTTCCGGCATATATTTTTGGTAGCTGTCGCTCAACTGTCGTTCTTCCCAATCGTGTAGCTCGCGGTGATTGAATAAGGTGCGCAGGACTGAGGTAGCATGGAAAAAAGAGACGTTTAATTGCTCTTCTATTTGCCGATAAGTGGTCGTCGCAACCGGAAACAACTCATCTATTTTCCAGCTTTTGACATAGCGTCGCCCAGTGATGGGATTGATGATGCCTGCCGCTACGCAAGACGCCGCGCCTTGATGATTTTGGTCAATAAAAATGACCTGCTTCCCGGCTTCTTCCAGCAAGTGCCCTAGCAATGTGCCTGCCAGTCCTTGCCCAACAATGATATAGTCTATTTTTTGCATGACACTATTTTTCTCGCCAATCCCAAACCACAATTTGCCACTCTTCTCCACCACTTTCGTATACTTCCAATGTCTCAAAGCCCACTTTTTCATGAGCACGCAAAGAACGCGTATTGCGAGAAGCAATTTCGGTGATGACCAGCGGATAATTTGCCGACTGTGTCTGTTGCATTTGGGCGTACAATCTTTTAAAAACACCTTTGCCACGCCACGCTTTCGCAACGCATACCTGCCCCATGATGATGTAGTCAGAAGCACTGATGAGCTGCTCGTTCCAGTTCAGTTGATGAATGCGCTCAAACATGGGAACTAAGATGGGTATATCTTTGGCAAAATAAGGCGACATACAAAGTGCGTAACCAACTACCGTTTCATCTCCTTTTGCGATGACATGCGGATGCCGATCATTCATGATCTTTAGTGACTTCAAATCATGCTCGACGGTCACGAAACCTTGTGCTTTGGCGGTAGCACTGTCTATATTGCGCGTCAAGTTTTGCTGCTGCAAAGATAGTATTTGTTGGAGATCCGCATCTTTTTTAGCGACAGTGAAGTGAAGCAGTTGCTTTGATGATTCGGACATAAAAATGGATATAGATAAATGACAATCTCAAAGGTAAGGAATGGTTCACGGTATGACTCAACTGATGTACGATGAATCAATAATCGCCTCATAAAAAGAGGTATCAATACTCCAGACGTTGAACCCTTTTCGTAGGAAATCGCTTTCTATTCTAATCATACAGTTCATCAATCAAAACAAAACAATTATGAAAAAATGCATGACGATTCTCAGCTTGGCTTTACTTTTTGGCTTAGGACAAGCTTGTTCAGGTAGCAAAGCAGCGACTTCGGATACTACTTCCACGACGACCTCTGTCACAACAACAGAGACAGAAATGGCGACCAAAGGCGTCAGCGGCGAATGGGCATTGTCCATCATGGGAACACCGATGGGGACAGTGGAAGCCGGGATGCGCGTAGAAAAAGATGGCGACGACTACAAAGCTTTTTTGACTAGTCCTGACGGAGAGGTGGAGATCAAAGAATTTGAAGTTGACGGCAACACCATGACCGGAGAGTTTTATAATGAGCAGTACGCCATGACCGTCGATTTTAAAATCAATTATATGCCAGAAAAGGACGAACTAGAAGGGATGATGCTGAGTAGTTTTGACGTCGAAGGGAAGCGGAAAATGTAAGAAGTGAGTGTGGAAGGCAGTTCCTCAACGATGGACTGCCTCTTACTTTATCATCTTCAAAAAAGTACTCATAAACCAATTGGAATCTGCGCCGACCAGCGTATCTAGGATGCTGTCTGCTTTGTGCGAAAACAACCGAATATCTTGCACCACATTTTTAAATTCCTCTACTTCCTTGTCGTTCTCGCCTTCTACGTTGGAGAGTTCTTCTAGCATTCTGAGCATCGGCTCTAGTTCCCGTTTTTTGCGCTGAATGATGATATTTTTGACAACTTCACTCATATCTTTTTCAGCGACAAAATATTCTTTTCGCTCGCCGGATTTGAGTTTTTTATGCACTAGCCCCCAATCAATCAGAGCACGGAGGTTCATATTGGCGTTGCCTCTAGATATTTTTAGCTCTTCCATGACTTCTTCTGCACTCAGCGGATCGGGATTGATGAGCAGCAAGGCATGAATCTGCGCCATCGTCCGCGTAACCCCCCAGGTCGAACCTAGCGTTCCCCAAGATTGGATAAATTGTTCCTTTCCTTCTTCTAAAGTCATGATCGTCAAATAGCTATAAAGTAACTAGTACGGCTAACCCCTAGCATTCTAGTCTAATAGATAAAAGTGCGTTTTAGTTGTGTCAGATGAAAAGTCTACCTACAAAAAAGGCAATTTAGTTACTTCGGCAGCAAGTCGTTTGCGTCCCGTCGAGATGAAAACTTCACTCCCAACTACCTTATAACTATTCGCAACATAGCCCATCCCGATGGGGACACCCAGAGAGGGAGACATCGTACCGGACGTCACCTCACCGATTACATTACCAGCTTCGTCTTCTATCGGATAGCCATGTCGAGGGACGCGTCTGTCATGGACTTTGAGTCCTACCAGACGACGTGCTGTTCCATTCTCTTTCTGAGCCACCAAAAAATCTTTCCCTACAAAATCACCTTTCCCAAATTTTGTAATCCAAGACAGTCCAGCTTCCAGAGGAGAGGTTTCATCTGTAATATCATTGCCGTATAAACAATATCCTTTTTCCAGCCGCAAGGTGTCACGTGCCCCTAGTCCGGTTGGTAGCAAATCAATGCCGCTCTTTTTGGCTTGCTCGAATAAGGCTGTCCATATAGCAGTCAATTGCTGATTGTCTGCATACAATTCCACGCCGCCAGCTCCAGTATAGCCTGTGGCGGAGACGATCACATTGTCTTGTCCGGCAAATGTAGCACGCTCGAAGGTGTAGTATTTCAAATTATGAACATCCACTTCAGTGAGTGGCGCAATTAGATTCATTGCTTTTGGTCCTTGTACTGCCAATAGTCCGGTACGTTCTGAAATGTCAATCAACTGTGCATCAAATGTATTGTGCGACTGTATCCAAGCCCAATCTTTTTCGATATTGGAGGCATTGACGACGAGCATAAAAGTAGGAACGTCGCTGCCACTCATGCGACCATCGTTCGGTAGATAATAAATCAACAAATCATCTACTATACCACCTTCTCGATTGGGTAAGCAGGCATACTGTGCTCTGCCAGGCGTCAATTTGCTGACATCGTTCGAGACGACGTATTGAATCAAGTCCATCGCTTCTTTGCCACGTACGATAAATTCGCCCATATGAGAGACATCGAATACACCGACATTTTCTCGGACATTCAAATGCTCTTCTTTCAAGCTGCTGTAGGTCAAAGGCATCTGATAGCCAGCAAATTCGACCATCTTTGCGCCCAATGCTATATGTATATCTGTGAGTGGTGTTGTTTTCATTTTTGCCTACTTCATTAGACATTATCAAATTGAAAATTGACTGATGATATTTCTTTGATACACAGTATATTATGAAAGCTGTCTATCGTCTAATATCTAAAGTCTAAAATCTTTACTTCTAATACTCAATTGTCACGGATTCTATCTTATCATCCACCTGAATATCATTGACAACAGACATTCCCTCTACCACCTCCGCAAAAATGGTGTAGTCGCCATTCAGGTGGAGAGCAGGTGAATGCGTGATGAAAAACTGCGTACTTTCTGTGTGGTTTCCTGCTGATGCCATTCCAACCATGCCGCGACTTTCATAATACAAGTCCGGCGACAATTCCGAGCGAATGCTGTAATCCGAGCCACCATAGCCATCACCACGACTGCCGCCACCTTGGATCACAAAATTGGGGACGACGCGATGGAAATTGGTACCGTCAAAATAGCCATATTCTACTAGTTGTATGAAATTGGCGACACTACCCGGAGACGAATTGGGATACAAACGCAAGCGAATCGTTCCTTTGTTGGTCACTATATCTGCTCGGCTGCTTTCTCTGATCTTGGTGAGACTCGACCAAATGATCGGATGATTGTAAGCAGGTCTAGTTTGCTTGTAGGTTGTGCCCTCAAATAAGGCAATGGTGCGTTGTAGCTCGTTATAGGTTTCGATATGATCAGGTAAAGTGAGTGCATCGGCCGCTTGCTTCAAAATACTTACACTATCTGCTAGTATTTCATTGAAGGCTCGCTCCGGTATCCGTAATGCTCCGGCAGCTACTGCCATTTGTCCAACATCGCCGCCTTTAATGGCATCCAAAAGGTAATTGCCGATTTGCTGAGTAGCGTTGGCAGCCGCATATCCGAATGAAGCAGCGAATGTTTCTTCTTGCGCAATGGTACTCAGTGCTTGTGTCTGTGCCGTTTTGACGACAGCAGGTTCTTGACTTACATCTAATTTCCCAATGTAGTCGTACATCCGCACATAATATCCCAAACCTTTCAGAGCCTCTGCTTTTTCGTAGGCATCGGTAGCCGTTTCATACTTTAGGCGTAGATCGTAGTTGATGCGCGATTTGTAGTCGGTGAAGTAGTTGGGCATACGTGCATTGGCAGCGGCAATCAAACCGATCTGTACCATTGGATTGAGCGTGGTGTCTTTTGCCAATAGGCGGTAGCTGTTTGCTTCGCGTGAACTTCCATTTTCTTTCAAAAAATTGACGGCAGTATGTGCGATGTGTAAATTGGGGTCGCGGACAGCTTGCAATACCAGTGTTTTGCCAACGAGATAATCAAAATTGGTCAAAGCGCGGATGATGTTGCATTTGACGCGATAGTCTTGCTCTCTAGCATATTGGTTTTGAAGGCTTTGTAGCGCATAAAGCGTTTTTGTTTTTCCCAATGCAATCGCCAATACCATCCGAATACGTGGATCACTTTCATTCGTAAAACTACTGCTCAGCGACGTATCTACTGCCAATGTATCCAATCCCAAATTCTGCCCTCGAAACAGATAATTGGCAGCATACAAGCGACCACGATCAACATAGTCAGCATTATTGACGACTTCGATCATTTTGGCAGTTCCAGTTCTGTCTGTAATACCGCGTAGCATATATTCGTAGATGCATTGCGTCATGCCTTCTACTAGCTGTGTGTCGCGTGGCTGATAGGTAGATACAGAACTAATGAGCGGTAGGTATTTGGCAGAGGCGGATTTGCCGATAGCTTGTAAGACATAGAAGTTGAGCGGATTGGTCGCTGCTTGCTGATCGAATGCTTTCACTAGCGCATCTTCTGCTTTTTTTGACCCAATTTGTCCCAACGCATAGGCACTCATGTAGCGAACTTCGGCAGCCGTATCTTTCAATAATGGAAGCAAAGCGTCCACCGCTTCTGCTCCTTGTACAGATGCCAAACCACGACTCGCCCAATACCGAACAGTTGCCTTTTCGTGACTCAGTAAATCAATTAAAGAATCCCGCTCCAGCCGATCTTGCAACCGATAGACCATTCTGGCATCGGCACTACCCACATTTTGACTGACGAGTGTTAAGTCTTCTTCGACGACTGGCGTACAAGCTTGTAACAAGTAAAGGAATACCAGTACACATCCACTGATTTTTAACTGAATTTGCACGAAATGAGGAATAAATTAGAGGTGTGGAGAAACGGATTTGATAAAAACGAATGCTTTGCTAAGGTGAGGTATTTACCACTTGCCCTTTAGCAAAGCATTGATTCTATATTGACTTTGGTACTAAGACGTTCGCGCTTTACGAGCAGCGATAAAGCTTCTGATGTAAATGACCATTGCTATAGCCGATACCGCTATCATCAGTCCTACTCTCACAATCCCGATGGTATCTTCTGCTGCTATTCTTGCTTTGAGTGGCATGAAAAGTGCTAGCACAATCAATAAGGTCAATAGCACGACGATGTGTGCGACGACTTTGTTTTCTTTGCGAAATGGAGGTGTCACAGCTAGAAAAATGACACCAAAAACGACTGGAATCAAAGCCGTAGGAGAAGCATCGTCACCGCCGGATAGATAACCCCAAAGTCCCATAGCGACTAGTACGACTCCGTTGATTAGATTAATTTGATATGGTTGCATAAGTTTGTTGTATTTTATTGAAAAGGGGCTAACAATAGAATAGCAGCAAAGTTAATTAATCGCAGAACTATCCACAGCAGGCAGATCAAAATCTAGCTCATCTCCGAAGCCATCATCGTAGATAGAACCCGGCGACTCATCAAAAGCACCATCTGTATTGACGCTATTGAATACCGCGCAGTCCAGCTCAATACCAATGTCGCCTGGCGGACGTTCAAAACGCGCTTCAGTATTCCAGCCAATTTCCTCACTCGCTTCTATGGCGAGCATCGTATTCAAGAAAAATGGTCTCGCCATCGTCGCTCCTTGCCCGATGTTTCCTCTAAACCGAATCCAGTTCAGATCACCACCTGCCCAAGTACCGACGACCAAATTGGGTGTGATGCCCATGTACCAGCCATCGACGTTGTCGTTGGTCGTTCCGGTCTTGCCGCCATTTGGCGTTTTGAGTTGATAAAATCCTCGCGCAGAGGAACTAGCCCATCGCAGCATTTCTAACATCACATAATTATAGCGTGGATTGAGGACTTCTTTGTCTGATGGTAGCGCATCATAGAGTGGACGACCATCTTTATCTTCTATTTTGACGATATAAGTCGGCTTGTTGTAGTAGCCATTGTTCGCAAAAGTAGTATACGCACCTGTCATTTCCATCACTGTCAGATCAGCCGCGCCCAGAGCAATAGAAGGGACTCGGGGTACGATATATTCACCATTTGAGTATTTGTTATCTGTGTCGACACCCATAGCGCGCACCAAGTCAACAACCGGCTCTACAGAACCAATTTCTTTCATCAAATAGACCGTCACTGAGTTTTTGGAGCGTTTCAATGCTTCTTTTAGCGAATAGTCATTGTAAGTGAAAGTATTGCTGGAATTGGAAGGCATCCATTCATCTTGTAGGAAAAAACTGCTCTCTCCCGGATGTATACTATATGGTCTGTCGTTTACAGGAAAACAAGGTGAAAATCCTTTCTGTGCAATGGCAGTCGCATACACAAATGGCTTAAAAGTAGAGCCTACTTGACGGCGCGAGCGCACATGATCGAACTTGAAAGAACGGTGATCGATGCCACCTACCCAAAACTTGACGTAGCCTGTTTTCGGATTGACGCCCATAGACCCAATTTGCAAAAACATCTGATGATACTTGATCGAATCCATCGGCGACATCGTCGTATCGGTCTGCATCTTGTCGTTATAAGCAAAAACGGTCATTTCTGCTGGCTTATCAAACTCGACTTTGGCGGCTGTTTCTAGCTTATTCCACTGTGCTTTTAGTTTGTCGTAGCTCGGATGACGCATCACCTTTCGGTATTGGCTTTCCATATCTCGACTAATCATGTTGCGACGCACCAATCTTTCCAGATATTGTCGATCTTCCTCTGCTTCCAAGATGCGTAGTATGTCTACATCACGAATATTGAGGTCGCTGATGGAGCTTTCGATTTCACCGATAATGTCGGTCATGTAGCTAGCACGTAGATTGCGATAGCGATCAGAATTGCGCACCATCCGCATTAGAGTTTCTTGTCGGATTTCTAGCTCTCGATCTGTCGTCTCATAGGTTTCGTAGGTCCAGGGATCTTTGTTTCGCCAATGCCTATTGAATTTATCCTGCAACTGCTGCATGTGCTTGACGGCTTCTTCCTCCGCAATGCGCTGCATCTCAGGATGGATGGTCGTATAGATTTTTAGACCATCTTCATAAATGTCATAAGCTGTACCATCACTTTTTGTGACATCTGCCAATATTGCTTTGACATCTTTCGCCAATTCTGCTCGGAAATAAGGCGCGAGTCCTTCGCTCTGTGTCGCTCTCTTGAATTTCAGACCTAGCGGCATCACTTTGAGTTGATCGAACTCTGCTTTGGTCAGCAATTGGTTCTTATACATCTGCCCCAAAACGACATTGCGCCGACGTAGACTTTTTTCTGGAAAGCGATTGGGATTGTACAAAGAAGGATTTTGAAGCATACCAACGAGTAAGGCTGCTTCAGTTATTCTCAAGGAATCGGGACTAGAATCAAAATAAATTTCCGTAGCCGCTTTGATGCCCACCGCACCGTTGATGAAATCAAATTTATTGAAGTACATCGCGATGATCTCCTCTTTGGTGTAGCGACGCTCTAGTTTGACTGCAATAATCCATTCTTTGAGCTTCTGAATGATTCGCTCTCGTATGTTTCTTGCCTTTTTTCCGGTAAATAGCAATTTTGCTAACTGCTGTGTAATGGTACTCGCTCCACCTTTTTCCCCCATGTAATAAACGGCACGTGCCAGTCCTCGAAAATCAATACCAGGATGACGGTAGTAGCGTTCATCCTCTGTAGCGGTGAGGGCTTCGACAAGATTGGGAGAGAGGGCATCATAGGCGACCGGAACGCGCTGCTGTGTGTAGTAGCGACCGACTACTTCCAGGTTGTCCCCATAGATTTCGGTGGCGAGCTCGCTTTTGGGATTTTCTAGTTCCTGAATGGACGGCAAATCTGTAAACGACAAAACGACAAACACCAAAATCACACCCAATACACCAGCTCCGACAGCTATCCATAGCCAACGCATCATTTTTTTGTACGTATCTTCTCTACTTTGGCGAATCTCACGAATATCTTTCGACATAGTATACTATTTGGTTAATAGTTGTTGGAGGTTGAAACACCTAAGAACATAGCAGACATCTAAGAGGTTGACTATCAATATGTTGGAATGGTGTTCCTATTTGTAAAATCTACAATTCTAGAACTGCTGATATGTACCAGTTGAGTAGCTCGCTGCTCACTGCTAAAAGCTAACTACTTATCACAAACAAAGGTAACGAAATGTGTGTGGAAAGCAGTGTGAGCGCATTATTTTAAGTTTTTGAAAGTATACCTTTTGCTCAAAAAAGAGGATCGGTAGGTGTCAAAATTGACAATATCTACAATAGTATCTCTTTCCATGATGACAATATTCAGCCCTCGCCGGCTGGGACTACACTCTTGCCCGTCGATCTTGATGCTACTAAAATTGGAAGCATTCTTGCCGGAGGAGGTGGCTGTGTTTTCATCAAATTCTACAGTGACGGTTTTGTCTGCACTTATTTTTTCGGTCACCACTTGATGATAGCGCAAGATGCCAGCATAGCTTCCTCGAAATGGTAAATTTCGGATACTGCTCCCGCGCACCTCCATCCAGTTGATAAATGTTTCATCCAAAGCTGTTTTGGCATCATCTTTCACAGCGATAAAAATAGTCGCCTTGGGATGATTGTCTAAATAGTCGGTCAGCGGAAGCCCGATGGACTGTCGGAGATCGTCGTTGATGGGTTGCCAAGCTTGAAGACTTTCAGTAGCTTGGTACAAAGCTGTCGGCAGCAAAACGAGATACTTTTCGACCAAGAAAGCTTGCACGTCATTTTGCTCGATCAACGTTTTGAACGCATCATAGTGCTCAAAAGTAGTGATGAAAGCAGATTGCTGCTCATCGACTAACCCATTTTTTAATTGTTCCTCTAGATAAGCATTGGTATTGTAGATTTCTTGTTTGTTGTAGTAGACCATTTTGCCGACGCTGATTGGGATTTGATGTGATTGGGCGAGGTTGAGTAATTTACCATAATCACACTGTTTTAGATAATCTTCTTTGTGCGCTGGATACGTCCATATTCGATCTACATTTTTTAATAGCGGCTGCCAAGTGGGTTTGTGATAGCTATAATTCGCGCCATGATGTTGTACATAGCCACGCGACAGTAAAGGCGAAATGTCGTATACCTGTACACCAAATGCCAAGCCAAATATGCTGATTTTCAACACATTACTAAATGTTGATTTTGACCAAGCGATAATTGCGAACAACAGCATGCTGTAATGTAGCAGCCAAATAAATCGTCCGCTAGACCGAAATTTATCCGTCAAAAATTGAGGATAATCCATTTGGGTAAAAACAGCATCATTGAACGTCCATATATGAGAAACAGAGAATAAAGTGGCGAGTATAACGACCAGCAAAAGGGGCAAATAGGCTTTCCGTATTCGCCATTGCGGTGTCCACTTTTTGAATAATATTTTCGTTAAAATGACGAGTCCCCATAAACCTAAAACGCCCACTCCCAAATACCCAAATCCTTCATATTGCCCTTTTTTGTGCAATGGCAAACTAGGTAGAATGGCTGCTTTGTCCAATGAATTGAAGAGCGTATTCCAGTTGGCAGAAAAAATGCCGAAATCATTGGTTTTCAAGTTGTCATTCCCGACGCTAAAATAGCCCATCACTTCCCACAATCCCATTGTCATCGCTACCCAACCGATACCAATTAGCAGCATTTGCCACCGGCGCACTCCTTTTTCTACCCAAGTTACTTTCAGCAACAAACCACCACTCAACATTAGCGTCATAAAAGCGGCATACGGATGTACCCAAGCCATAGCAGCGACCAAATATGTTTGAGACAATAAGCGTCGTCCTGCTGATTGTTGAGTTTGAAAATAGTAGTAGAAACTCGCTAAAATCACCCATTGCATGGCGAGCGCATGATGCGGAAAACGATCTAAGAAAACAGGTGCTATTAATAGAGAGAGCGTTCCCAAAAGCGCGTAGATTCGCTCCTCTCGAAGAAAAAGTGACAACAGTCGATAGCCAAAATAGGCTTGCAATACAAAGCTCAGCAAGAACCACCAACCGAAATAATAATACGCTTCGCCACCGAACAGCGGATGCAATAATTTAAAGATCACCGCCATCAGCGGAATCCCATCCGTCAGCGCAATATTAGTGGTCAGTGGATGATTGTACCCTTGCAGTTGACCCAATGGATACTGCCATGCTTGCTCCCGAAAATAATCCCAGCTCAAGATGCCGGGTACACTATCGCTACAAGGTACGAGCCACCAGTTGATCTCAAAAACATTGAGTATCTGTAGTCCAAATTTGAGCTGTATCAGTGTCAGTACCGCAGCGAATAGGATGGCAGTGTGTAGTAGCGTGGTTTTCATGCGGCGGCAAAGATAGCAGTTCTTCAAATACGTAGCTACCTATCGAAAATCATCTAGGGCAAACGCATCAAAAGTATGATAAGCAATAGTTGTCGTATGGAGCAAGTGTGGAACACGTTTTACTTGGGTGGCGGATGGCGAAAGGGCAGGTTCGACGGAGGAGCTTGCCATTTCTAGACCTTTTGATTCGTTTTGGGGCAATGCCAAAATGAATAGCCCGTCGGCTTGAGACAAATACCATGCTCATGTCGCTGAAAAATTGAATCATTTGATAAATCAAAGAGCAAAAAGGAATTTGATGCGT
>JBCDHX010000113.1:0-19584 GCA_038749535.1 Bacteroidota bacterium | reverse complement strand
ATCAAAAAAGCCTATGATATGGAGCGTACCCAAAATCATAGACTTAATCATAGGAAAAATGGTAGAGGTAATCCTAGAAAAGAGATAAACAACTAGATCAACAAGTCCACTTTATCCACTTCTTCATTGGAAAACTTTTGGATATAATGCTGCGTAGTAGCAATATTTGCATGACCTAGTGCTTGTTGTATGATCGGCACTGAAACGTTATTTTTCACAAGGATATTGGTATAAGAATAACGAGCGGTATAAGAAGTAACCTTTTTCTCTATTCCTAGTATTTTAGCAATTTCCTTTAGCTGGTCATTGAATACTTTGAGTGCTTTTCTTGTATGATGATACCTTGCTGTTTTTTCAGTTGAAGCATTATCCATAATAGGGAAAAGATATTCCTCTCCTTTGTACTTATCAATGATTTCTCGCATTTCAGGAGTGATCTTGATACTATATAATTTACCTGTTTTTGCTCTGATGTAGTTCAAACGATTTCCTACAATATTCTCTTTTTTCAACTCACAAACATCTACAAAATTGATACCCCTTGCTCTCAGAATAAACATGAATAAGTCATAAGTATTTTCCAAATATAGATGCTCATGTACAGGAAATTTCTTAAATCTTTCTAGTTCATCCATAGAAAGAGGCTTTGGATTATAGTCTCCCTTGAGGTGAGCAAAAGAGTAGCCGTCTTTTTTAAACTGAGTATCAAATGGGTAATGCTCTCTATCCATATAGCCTCTACGGATGGCTTCGTTTATAGTCGCCCTCAATGTTCTCATATAGAAATGAGCTGTACTTTTCTTACAGCCTCTTGCCAAAATGAAATGCTCAAACTCCTTCAAAAATCTGTAATCAATATCAGTGAAAATGAAGGCAGTCCCTTTAAATTCTTTCAACGTATTTTTTAGCTGTCTGTACTTCAACATATTGCTGACAGAACCTTCGTCTTGTAGTTCCACTAACCTTTTTTCTAAAAATTCACTGACTGTTCGGACTTCTTTCTTGTTGAGAAACTTGGTTTTGAATACATCAAATGAGAACGGTTTACCCTTCAAAAGCATCTCCTGAATGATCTTATCTGCCTTTGCTTCTTTTTGTCGAAGGATAGCGTTTTTTTGCTCATGGTTTGGCATTTTGGAATTAAACTTACCAGCTTTCGCATTCCATTGATTATCTTGGCAAGCAATTCCAAGCGAAATGTAGCGTTGTTTTCCAAAATAAATTCTCAACATTACAGGATGAGAGCCACCTTTGTACGTCTTGTTCTTCAAAAGAACTGTTTTCAGTGCTGACATAGTTCATAAATGTGATAAATATGAATCAACTACTAATATGTAATACACTGAATATCATACACTTATAAATATAAAAATCAAATATATTCTTCTGGGGGGCGTGTGGCCGCAGGTTCAAATCCTGTCATCCCGACTTTTTCTTTCCTGCTTAGCTTTTTCCTGCCTAAATCTGCCTGCGCCGACAGCATTCATCGGCACGAAGCAGATTTACACGTTACAGGCTCGATTATTTCTTTACAAAAGTACTTCGCCAAAGTTGTTGCTCATCTTGCAACTGCAAAAAATAAGTGCCTTTGGGTAATTCTTGTACAGCCATTGTATTTGTACCATGTTGTAGGTTGATCGCTTTGACCAATCTACCTTGCTGATCGAAAACGCGAGCTAGTCCATTTGCTGCTGTCCAGTCAAACTGAATCCTGTCTGTCGTAGGATTGGGAAAGACCTGAATCGGTGTAGAAAAGACCTGATTTGTGAAGGTCGGTCTTGCATTCGTCACGACTTGATCTACACAAAAATAGGCAGGCGTATTCATGCCATAGTTACCAACGTCGCTAGAGTTGAGTGTAAAGCGCAACCCATCTACTGCGCCAAATTGTGATACGTCGATACGCGTCCATTCCGTCACGATGTAGTCGTCCGCCGGATCATCAAAGCGGTAATCAGCCAAATAAAAATCAATGCTATCTTGCAGCACTTCACCATCTCTGAATGCTTTGATCGTGAGTACAAAGAAGTCAGGATCTGTCCCATCTACACCACCAAATTTCTTAGCGAAAGCATCTCCTTCCAGCATACTGCGGTAGGCATAGGTGCTATTGGTGATGTACAGTTCTTTGATCGGCTGTCGGACTGATTCTCCTTGCAAATTCATATCCGTAGGACCAAATGCAGCAGATACCGCATATGTATCCGACTCAAAGCCTGTCCCGGTCACAGAGCTAAACTGATTCATTAAGCCTGGTGTCACGGTATCCCGCTTAGTCGAAATCGCCCAGCCAGACCAAGAATTAAAGTCAGCATTATAGGCATTTGGTAAAAAGACATCACCACTGATAAAACCGCCCGATAGATCACTCCCATTCAAGAAGGTATCTTGTGGTAGATCAAAATTCTCAAAGTCAGCAACTACTTCCTGTGCTTGTAAATTGCTGAAAATGAATGCAATACATGAAATAAGTAAGAATTTTTTCATAAAGTCAAATTGATTGAAATGATTAATGATAGTTGTATTGTATGCCCAACGCGAAGTGTCGCCTTGGCATAGGTCGCCGCTCTACGATGAGGTAGTCGGCATCCCAGATGTTATAAATTTGAGTGAACAATCGAATGCGATTCGCCGCCCAAGTTGTCGTATATTGAAGGCTAGCTTGAGCTGTTTGAAAGGCTGGTAAGTCATCGTTGACGCCGCGTATGTTGGCGGTATGTTGATGCTGATAGCGGACTTGCCAGGTTTTCCATCGGAGTTGACAGGTTGTAGCCGCTTGATGTTCGGGCGTATAGATCAGTTGGACACCTTCTTGAATCTTTGGGCGTTCCAGAGCGATTTGATTGGTCGATTTCAAGTAAGTATAATCAAAACGGAGCTGCCACTGCCAGTCCTCATCCGACTGCCAGTCTAGTTGCAGCGATTGCTCCAAGCCTCTACTCCAGACCGCTGCAATATTATTAGCAGACCAAAAGGCTTGTCCTTCCAGCGGCGTCCATAGTATCCAATTGCGGATATTGCGATTGAAAATAGCTGTATTCCACTGCCAGTTTGTACGACCTATCTCGCCAATGCCTTTAACAATTATTTCTTGACTCCAGCCTTCTTCTGCTTGCAGATCTGGATTGCCACCTGGCTGCCAGAAGCGATCATTCAAAGTCGGGAGGCGATAATTTCGGCTCACTTTTGCAGTACTAGACCAGGTATTTGATACCGCATAATTCATGCTCAAACTTGGTGTGATCGGAACTCGTTGCCCATCTATCCATCCTTGTCGGATGTTGAGTTGCGCTTGCCAGCGATCCATATTGTATTGATGTAAGCTCCAAATGGCAAATCGCTGCTCCGTCCGACCATCTACATAGCCATCCGCTGTTGCTTGTGTACGGCTATGTGTTGCGCCAAATGTGCTTCGCTGTCGTGAGGACCAGTATTGGTCGAGTGTCGCTTCGTTGAACCAAGTCTGAAATTCGCTGTCGGCAATGAGTAGCATGAGTGGATCAGAGAAGCGTAGATGTTCTTGAAATAGCGCGGTTTTAGCTTGCCATTTGCTACGATTGTTTAGATGCTGCCAAGATAAAGAAAAGCGATTGGCATGGTCGTACTGCTTGGCTTCGCTGCGCGTCTGCGTCAGTGTAGGTGGGATTTGTCGATGAGCGGACTGATGCCAAGCGTCGAAAGTCAAGAGATGTCGCCGGGCAAGTTGATACTGCAAAGAAGACAACCAATGTCGCTGTCGAAATCGGGCATTCGTTTGTCGGCTCACAGGAAGGGTAGGAGCAGCTTGAAATTCAAAATCGTTATTTGCTTGCTGATCGCTCCAGCGCGACGTCAATCGGAATCGACCCAAAGGCAAAGTGACCTTACTACTATACTGCTGCTGTCCAAAACTGCCTCCTCTCAGGTGAACCTGAATCGAAGTGCTGCTATCGCGTATGCTGCTGTTGTTCAAAGCGATGAGTCCACCCACAGCACCACTGCCCCACGCGCTGCTATTTCCTCCTTTTTGGAGATAGATGTCTTCCATCAAAAGAGTCGGCAACAAGGACAAATCCAGCAAACCCAACATAGGACTGTGCACCGGCAATCCATTCCACAACACTAAAGTCTGTCCGGCACTGCCACCTCTGATAGAAGAAGTAGACAAACTGCCCAAGCCATAGTTTTTGATATAAACATTACCTTCGCGCTCTAGCAGTTCGGCGACCGTATTGGCGTTGGTATGAGCGATGGCTTTGGCATCCCAGATTTGAGTTTGAGTGCCTGTGGTCACTTGACGCAAGCTGGTGGCATTGAGCTCATATTCCGGCAAGGTCAAGCTGGTATCGACCTGCGCCAACAGCACATTCCAACTCGAACAACACAACACCAAACCAAGGCAAATTTTGAACATTCTATCGCTTTTGACCCATTCTGAAGCGACAGTAAGAGGCAGGACAAGAGGGAAAACATAGACGAACATTGCTCAGAACAGAACAATGCTTTTGACCGACTGACTTCTTGTGACCTACCGAATCTTTTCCGCCGAAAGTGGGTAAGTGATGCTATCGGCAGGTCTTCTGGCTCGTTTCGCTTTTGATTTCCTTCCCGTCGTTGATGAAACCTAAGACAGTGGTTTTTTAATCAAAAGTTGTCCCAAACTAGGAACAGAAACTTACAGCAGCGGGGACTGCTCCGGATTTGCACCGGATTCCCTTTTAAAGATGAAGAAGAAAACTTCCTTCATCTACCAAAGCTACTGCAAAGGTAACAAAGTGGATGAATTAAAATGAGCGGGCGATAAGTTTACTCTTGAAATCAGACCAACGATTTTCTGAAATATTTTGGACAAGATCGAAACTTTATCTACCAAAAAGATGTATATTTGCTGTCCGCTTTTAAGAAGCACACAAATGGTCACGTGGCCGAGTGGTTAGGCAGGGCTCTGCAAAAGCTCGTACAGCGGTTCAAATCCGCTCGTGACCTCAACAAAAATCCTTTCAGTCTTTGGCTGGAGGGATTTTTTTATGAATGCCTATTGCTATAAAGATACTTTCGAGCAAAGACAAGACATACTCAGATCGACTTACATAGTTGTTGATAATCTCCTGATCACGAAAACTTCTTTTTGGCTACAAAACGAAAAAAGCGGATACCTCATAAGAGATACCCGCTGGAGAAACTAGAAAGAAAATAGTCTTGATCTGAGTTCGATAAATATTCTTCTAATGATTAGCGATTAAACAAGTGCTCACACTCTCTATATAGTGTCCAATCGAAACAACTCATACTCTTCGATCAACTGAATCAATCTTGCCGCATAATTGGGTTGCAAAGAATAATTCAACTGTTCTAATCCTTTCGCCCACTTTTTATAGTCTTTATTGTGCTTCAATAGTTGCTGATAAGGATGCTGCTCTGAACTGAAAAGCAAGCTGTGCGCTCGCCAATTTTCCCAAGCACTGGAAAAAGTACCACTCGTCAGCGGTGCGCCGAAGTGATTGTTTAAAGTAGCTGCTGCTGGTATTTGTCCGGCTTGACTTTCTAATAAGGCTTGTGCCATCTTGACGCTTGCCGGGATGCCAAATTTATGGTGTTCTGCTACCGCTACCTTAGCGAATCTTTTGATGTAAGCCTCTATTTGCGCTTGAGCTAGTTTGGTAGAACTAGATGTCTTTTCGTCACTACCAAAAGAGAAAGTAGGCGCGACGCTCAGTTGATCGACTTTCGGTTCTGTGTAGCTTGTATTCTGAGGTGCTGCTTGCTGCACATTTGGGGCACTCATGCGCACCTGAAATTGTAAGTCTTTTTGAAAGAAAATACACAGTGCGATAGCTAGTACGCTCAACTCAAAAAACGGCAGTTTGATCGTCTTGAATGTACCCAATGTCAACCTATGGAAGTGAAACTGCAAGACTGCATACAGATTGGAAATTTGCTTCCACCACTTTTGTATCAGTAGTTTCAAGCTGACCGGCGTAGCGACTTCCGTACGTACAGTTTGTAGCTGCTGACTCTTTTTTGATTGTGTATTTACCTTTCCCATGATTAAATAAGTTAGTTAGCTCAGCGACCAATCGAGTGCTCGATGATCAATCGGATATTGTGCTTTGGTGAATAAAAAACAAAGAATTGCAAAAAGAACATATAATTTCATTAAATTTGCTTTACGATGGTAAATTTAAAACTATTTGTTTTTAAATTCATAATTTCCACACAAATTTGTTTCAAATATTATGTCCAAATACGCAGATCACATTGTAAATCAACGCTTTAAGCGTGTTTACGAAGTTTTAGAGCAACAGGAACTTATCAAAGGAAAATCAGATGTTGCGAAAGAATTGGGCACTTACAACCACATTATTAACAGTATTTTGAAAGGTCAACGAAACATTACGATTGACCAACTCACACAATTGTTTGAAAAATACAGCATCAACGCCAACTATTTGTTTGGATTGAGTGATGAAATGTTTGTTCCAGACATAGAAACGCATGACATCAATCTACGCGCCGTCGGTTCTAGTGGCAACATCACATTGATTTCCGCTAAAGCATTGGCAGGAGATGCCATAGGCGCAGATGCAAGCAGCGACGAAGAAGAACAACCCAAATTTTCTGTGCCCGGCATTCAAGGCGATCTACTTGCCGTTGAAATTAGCGGCGATAGCATGATGCCTACTTTAATCAATGGAGACATCGTCGTCTGTGAAAAAGTAGAACGCGGCGAACCCATTCGGGACAACCAAGTCTACATCGTCGTGACAGATGTTGTCGTCGCCAAACGAGTACAGCAAGTCAAATCCGGGAGTACTTCACAGCTGCGGCTCATTTCTGACAATTCTAGTGTCTATCCGCCATACGAGATCGATCTGGAAGATGTGCGACAGTTGATGCGTGTCAGATGTAGATTGACGACACACGGGATGAAGTGATGATTTTTATATTCACACACAAACTAAAATGGAGGAAATAAGTGTTACTGCTTATTTCCTCTTTTCATTTATACATCTATGAGAATTTTCTCTTTCCTCCTTTTTGCACTTTTATTTCTGTCCGCTTGCAATACAGATAGCACGACAACAGAAACAACCACCGATACAGAAGCCGAATCAGTAGACGTCGTTCTTGCTGACTTCAATACTTTTTACGACCAATTTCACGAAGACAGCACTTACCAAAAAGCACATATCCTTTTCCCGATACAGGGCATTCCTTCCAACGCAGATAGCCTGACATTAGCAGATCGAAACTTTCGATGGACAGAAGAGAACTGGGTGGTTCAAAATGCCATTGCCGCCAATTCTGGTTTCACCTCAACTATCCTTCCGGTCGATTCTGCATTGGTCATTGAGCGCATTATGCACAAAACAGGGCAGTACGCTATGGAGCGCCGTTTTGCCAAAATGAATGGCGAATGGATGCTTATTTACTATGCCGGACTCAATCGAGTCAATCAATAAAGATTTCCTTTATCCCACTCAAACCTCAATTTTTGGATAGAATAATGAACACTCCGCCCTTCTTCTTGTATCTTTTTGGAAAGTAACACATCGAAAAATCCTATTATAAATATCAAAACCTATTACTATGATACGTACACTCACAGTACTCAGCTTTTTATTTGCACTTCTATTCACTGCTTGCGGAGGAGAAACAGAAGGAAATGAAATGGACGATCCCGTCGAAATGGAAGACGATATGGAGGTCAGCGACGCCTTCACGATCACTCCCTTTCCCAACTCTACGGAATATCCCGATGCGAAATTAGAAGGCATGAACTATAACAATGGCACTTTCGAGTTTCCGATCTCTGCGACAGACTACGAGCTAGGTGCGCAGACGCCGGATGCAGATAGTAAAATGTGCGCCAATTCTGCCAAAGGACAGCACATTCACCTCATCATCGACAATGAGCCATATATCGCGAAGTATGAAAATACATTCGACCAAGAAGTGGCAGATGGTGAACATCATGTGTTGGCGTTCTTGTCGCGCTCCTATCACGAAAGCTTGAAGCACGATGGCGCGTCTATCGCTCAAAAAGTCAATATCGAGAATGGAAGCGTAACAAGTGCTGTCAATATCGAAGAGCCGATGTTATTTTACAGTCGTCCGAAAGGCACCTATGTGGGTGCGAAAGAGACAGAAAAAGTCATGCTAGATTTCTATCCGGTCAATGTCGAGCTAGGGGCAGACTACAAAGTCAAGCTAGAGATCAATGGCGAAGAGCAAGAGATGATTGATGCTTGGCAGCCTTATTTCATCGAAGGACTACCGATGGGGGACAACCGCATCAAACTGACCTTGGTCGACGGCGAGGGTAATTCCATAGATACGCCACTCAATCCGGTAGAGCGTGTTTTTACATTGAAAGAGGATAAAGGAGAAAGCATCGGGATGCGATAAAACGCTAAGGTGAGCAGGTGAAGACTTTACTTCAAGGTAAACCTTCACCTTCAATTCCAAAGAAAAAATTGCTCAACATTTGGAACTTTTATATCTTTGCAATCCTTTACAAATCATAACTTCCACAGAAAAGCTAAAAGAGCAGACGGTGACTATAGCTCAGTTGGTTAGAGCGCTGGTTTGTGGTACCAGAGGTCGCCGGTTCGATCCCGGTTAGTCACCCACAACGCGATTCGAGTTTCGGATCGCGTTTTTTACTGGTAGGTGTGTCCTTTTTAGACTGATGACGAGTCAGTATAGACTTTCCGAACATTTTCTAAACTTCCCACTATTTAAACTATTCCCCTTTCTTACTTTTGTGCTTGGTAGCTACCGACTACTGACACGCTCTTCAAACTACTTAAGTAGTTGAGCACATTTATTTTCCTATTGCATGACGGCATTTTTTCCGCTCATACTGCGTTGAAAAGCCTCGCCGACGCTAAGGCGTCGCCTGTGTTTTTCGCCTTGCCTGAACAAAAAATCTGCTCGGTCAGAAAGGAAAAATATTTACACTCAACTACTTAACCAAATAAAACGAAACGATATGGATAAGAAAACTTTGCGCGAAGACGCACTGAAATATCATGCCAAAGGCAGACCTGGAAAAATCGAAGTCATTCCCAGCAAAGAACACGCCAATCAGCGCGATCTTTCGCTCGCTTACTCGCCCGGTGTAGCTGAACCTTGCTTAGAAATTCATAACAATCAATCTGACGTTTATAAATATACCGCCAAAGGTAATCTAGTTGCCGTCATCAGCAATGGGACAGCCGTTTTGGGACTGGGAGACATAGGTCCCGAAGCCGGAAAGCCAGTGATGGAAGGAAAAGGGTTGCTCTTCAAAATCTATGCGGATATTGACTGTTTTGATCTGGAATTGGATACCAAAAATGTCGATGAATTTGTGCGAACCGTCAAGATATTAGAGCCGACTTTTGGTGGCGTCAACTTAGAAGACATTTCTGCTCCGGCATGTTTCGAGATAGAAGAGCGACTCAAAGAAGAGCTGAATATTCCGGTCATGCATGACGATCAGCATGGGACAGCCATCATCAGCGGCGCGGCTTTGCTGAATGCTTTGGAAATAGTTGATAAGAAGATAGAAGACGTCCACATCATCGTCAATGGCGCAGGTGCTTCTGCTATTTCTTGCACCAAAATTTACCTGTCGCTAGGCGCGCGTCGAGAAAATATTTTTATGTATGACAGCAAAGGCTTGATTCATCCAGATCGTGATAACCTAAATGGCAAAAAACCGGAAATGGTCAACGGGACAGTAGCTGCCGATACTTCGCTGACGGATATTTTGAAAGGAGCAGATGTATTCATTGGACTCTCCAAAGGCAATATCCTGAGCCAAGACATGGTCAAAGATATGGCAAACGAACCCATCATTTTTGCCATGGCAAACCCAACTCCCGAAATTAGTTATGATGCTGCTAAAAAAGTCCGCCCCGACTGCATCATGGCGACAGGTCGCTCCGACTACCCTAATCAAGTCAACAATGTACTTGGGTTTCCTTTCATCTTCCGTGGCGCACTAGACGTACAAGCATCTCAAGTCAATGAAGAGATGAAAATAGCGGCAGTTTATGCATTGGCAGAGCTAGCGAAACAGCCCGTACCGGAGATCGTCAATATGGCGTACAACAGCACCAATCTTCGCTTTGGGAAGGACTACATCATCCCAAAACCGGTCGATCCGCGCTTGATTACAACAGTCGCTCCTGCTGTCGCCAAAGCTGCGATGGACTCAGGCGTAGCCAAGCATCCCATTACTGATTGGACAGCTTACGAGCTAGAATTGTCTAATCGCTTGGGTAGTGACAATACCTTGTCCAAGATCATCGAAAATAAAGCGAAGCAAGATGTCAAACGTATTGTCTTTGTAGATGCAGAAAATGTATCTGTCTTGCGTGCCGCTCAAATTGTGGCAGATGAAGGTATCGCCAAACCTATCTTGATTGGTAATTTGAAGAAAGTCAAAAACTTGATGGAAGAATATGATATCGATCTTCCGAATGTATCAATCATTGATCCTAAGCAACCTGCCGATGACAAAGAAAAATCCGTAAAAGACAACTATGCTACTGCGCTCTTCGATCTAAGAAGCCGAAAAGGGGTCAATCCGTTAGAAGCCTTTGACCTGATGGGCAGCCGTAGTTATTATGGTGCAATGATGGTCAAAATGGGTGATGCGGATGCCATGATCGGTGGGCTGACCAAAAAGTATCCGTATATGGTGCGTCCGGCTTTACAGATTATCGGGGCGCGTCCCGGTATCAATAAAGTGGCGAGTATGCACATCGCGATGACCAAGTCGGGACCATTGTTTTTGGCAGATACAACCATCAATCATCATCTCACAGCAGAAGATATTGCTGACATCACAGAGCTGGTAGAGCAAGCAGTGCGTACTTTCAACATAGAGCCGAAGATCGCTCTGGTGACTTATTCCAATTTTGGTTCGGTGCCTCGTGGTGAGTCGGCACTACTGATGCGAAAAGCGACCAATATCTTACATGATCGGCATCCCGACTGGATCGTCGATGGTGAAATGCAAGTGCATGCGGCACTGAATACAGAAGTGCAAAAGGAATTTTATCCATTCTCTAGACTCAATGGTCATCGCGCCAATGTCTTGATTTTCCCGAATCTGTCGTCTGCCAATATTGCTTATAACTTGCTAAATGAAGCCGCAGAAATGGAAATGCTAGGGCCTATTTTGTTGGGATTGCAGAAGTCAGTCCACATTTTGCAATTGGGGTCTACTGTTCGTCAGATTGTAGATATGGTCGGGATAGCGGCAATTGATGCGCAGCAAAGTGAGGCGTAGCGATACAAGAGTGAGCGGATGGCTTCGAGTCATCCGCTCACTACCTCCTACCCTGTAAGTTTTCGGTCAACTTACACATGTTCATTCATCTGATAAAGTGTATTTTTGCGTTCTTTTATGCACTTGGTGTTATATTTATCCTTAAACACCACTCACCCGCACGGACTTACAACTCAATTTATTCAACGAATCCTCGATTTTATGCATTACTTAAAGCCATTTATTTGGACTTTACTTTTAGGTCTATTGTATACAAGCTGTGAAGCTCCCGTCAATGAAAACTATCAAGCTGAGGCCGATGAAGCTGACTATCTACATCGTTCTATGAAGCGACTCACGGATGTCATCGTGCACGATATTTTTTCACCTCCCGTTGCTAGTCGTATTTACGCTTATCCAAGTATTGCCGCTTATGAAATTTTGCGACACGATCATCCAGAATATCAAACTTTAGCTAGTCAATTAACTGATTTTCAAGGTGTACCGCAGCCGGAAGCTGGACAAGAATATTGCTATCCACTAGCGGCGACTCACTCTTTTTTGATAATTGGGAAAACGCTCATTTTCTCGGAAGATAAAATAGAAGCTTTTCAAGACGAAGTCTACGCAGAGTTTGAGGCGCTGAATATGCCAAAAGAAGTCTACGAGCGATCGCTACAATATGGAGAAGCTGTCAGTGCAGCCATTCTAGCTTGGGCAGACAAAGACAATTATAAACAGACGCGTACCTTCCCGAAATACTCTATTAATGATGTTATGGGCAGATGGAAACCAACGCCGCCGGATTACATGGACGCCATTGAGCCACATTGGAAGTCGATCCGTCCATTTGTGCTAGATTCGTCTGAGCAGTTCAAGCCATTGCCGCCTACACCTTTCAACATGGATGAAAGCAGCCAATTTTATACGGAATTGATGGAAGTCTACGAAGCATTGGAACAGGATAAAGAAGAGCGACTCGCCATTGCAGAATTTTGGGATTGTAATCCGTATGTTTCTCATCACAAAGGGCACGTTATGTTTGCGACCAAGAAAATCACACCTGGCGGTCACTGGATTGGTATTGCGAAATTGGCAGCTGAAAAGTCTGATGCAGATTTAATGAAAACTGCTTATACGTATGCGAAAACCTCTTTGGCGTTGGCGGATGGATTTATTAGCTGTTGGGATGAAAAATACCGTAGTAATTTGATTCGCCCCGAAACGGTCATCAACACCTACATAGACGAAAACTGGACACCTGTTTTGCAAACGCCTCCATTCCCAGAGTATACAAGTGGACATAGTGTCATTTCCAGATCGGCAGCGGTTGCATTGACGTCTATTTATGGCGATAATTTTTCTTTCGATGACTCGACAGAAGTGGAATATGGTTTGCCGGTGCGGTCGTACACGTCTTTCTTCCATGCTTCCGAAGAGGCAGCAGTAAGTCGTCTGTACGGTGGCATCCATTATCGTCCGGCGATAGATGAAGGCGTCAAACAGGGCGAAAAAGTGGGTTCTTTTATTGTGAGTACACTAGAGATGCGCGAAGAACAGTTGACCATCAACGAGTAAGCCTTTCGTTATGGAGATTACCTTGGATTACTGGAATGAACTGGCGAAGCAGACGACTTTGGTAAGTTCGCTACTCAGTGGCTTTTCGATCACCGTAGTAGCGAACCTATTGATGTCTGACAAATCCGACCGACTCACCAACCGTATTTTGGTCACCGCGACTCTATCCACTGCCTGTTTTCTGGTAGCTGTTTTTGCTATTGATTCCTATCGTGATGATGACAACACCAGGAGGTCCTTTCGGGGGAGCTAACGAATCAGATTTTGCTTTTCCTAGAGTGATGGGAATATTGGCTTTGATGGCAGGTATTCTGTCTCTATCGGTAATGATTGCGTTATCTGGATGGACAAAATCTAAGCAGTTGGGCAAGCTCACGACAGTAGTTAGTATAGTGATGTTGCTACTCATCCTCTCGACCTTGATTCGATTTGGATAGCACTTCGACCGAGTGCTCAAACAGCAGTTTCTTCTATTATCTTTTCATCTTGTGCTGTGATGATATTTCGTACCCGATATGGTCGCTTATCTTGCGATTCGTAGTAAGTACGCATTTGCATTTCTAGAATAAAGCCGAGTGAGATGAATTGTATGCCAGCGATGACCAACAAAAAACCCAGGATCAACAGTGGTCGCCCCCATATATCTTGTCCCATCAGTTTGAGGACACCGAAGTAGAGATTTATTAGTAGTCCAAAACCTAGGCTGAACAATCCCACATTTCCGAATAAGTGCATCGGTCGCTGCAAGTAGCGTTTGAAGAAAAGCATCAGCAGCAAGTCACTCATCACCTTAAATGTCCTACCTAGTCCATATTTCGATTGCCCAAATTGTCGAGCGTGATGTTTGACATCAACTTGATCAATTTTTGCACCTTCTAGTATCGCCAGAAGTGTCACAAAACGATGCAATTCGCCATAGATCCCAAGATCATCTGCCAGCTCTTTGGTAAAGACTTTGAGCGCGCAACCGTAGTCTTTCAAATGAACACCGGAGGCAGAGCGGATAATGGTATTAGCAATTGCGCTGGGCAGTTTTCTTAGCAATGCACCATCTTTTCGATTGGCACGGTTGCCGATGACCATGTCTAATTGTTCTACTTTCAGCTTAGTCAGCATCGCTGGGATATCCGAAGGGTCATTTTGCAGATCACCGTCTAGCGTTGCGATATATTCGCCTGTCGCATGGTCGATACCTGCCATTAGTGCTAGGCTTTGTCCATAGTTTTTGCGAAATTCAATGATTTTCAGTCGGTCGTGTCGTATGCTTTTCAGGGCTGCCAAAGTACCATCTGTAGAGCCATCATCAATATAAATGATCTCATAATCGTAGTCTACTAGGGCTTGACTAATGCGCTCGATCAGCGGTCGGATGTTCTCCTCCTCATTGTACACACCTACGACGACAGATAGCTCCTTCTGCATTTTTCTTACTTTGTGAGCACAAAAGTACACATTTTGGAAAGCTCTAAAGCTTTTGAGATCAAACGAATCACTTATGCGCTATCTCCCATTTTTACTCCCGCTCTGCTTTTTACTCTGTTGCCAATCACCAACTCCGAACACGGCGACTGCTAGATCAGCCATCGATCAACAAGACTCGATATCATCGGAATATGAAAATGAGGTATCGGCGACGACAGCGTCGGTGCAAGAAGTTATCGAAAAAGATACCCTTCCTATTTTCGACTATGATACGACACAGTGGACGGATGTCGCCTCGCTAGATGAAAGTATTGTTATGGACTTGCGGTATGCGACAGAGAATAATTTTGTAGAGACACAGATGTACGACTGTGGACGCTGTTTTTTACGTCCCAAAGTGGCAAAAGCGGTCGTTCAGATTCATCGACAGTTGCAAGAAAAAGGATTGGGGTTAAAAATGTATGACTGCTATCGCCCGCGCCCGATTCAGTGGGCACTGTGGAAGAAAGTACCCGATCCTCGTTATGTCGCCGATCCCAGAAAAGGGTCTATGCACAACCGAGGTGGTGCAGTTGATCTGACGATTGTGGATAGTTTAGGACAAGAGCTGGATATGGGGACAGATTTTGACTTCTTCGGTCGCCGCGCCTATCATGAATATCAAGAGCTACCGGATATTGTACTCGCCAATCGGACTTTGCTCAAAACAACAATGGAAGCGAACGGCTTTAAAGGCATTCGGACGGAGTGGTGGCATTATGGATATAGAGGGACGGGCTACCCTTTGGATGATATGGTTTGGAATTGCGGGCATGAGCATTAATGTTTTGCAAAAGCAAATTTCGGTTTTGGGGATTGTCTAATTTTGAAGTTATTTATTTCAGCACTTTAGAAAATGGCTTTCATACACAACTAAAAATCAAACATCAAAAAAGGGCATCCTGAACGTCAAGATGCCCTAAAAGTCATTTTATACCTGGAGTGCATTAGCTTTTACATTCTTCTTAGCACACCTCTTGATTGAATCTGGTCGTTCTCATTTTCATAAGTTTCATGACCAACAGTTGACTTGTTTTCTGAGAAATGGCTATTGGTGATCGCCGGATTGCATTTGCCGTTTTGCTCGGAGGAGTAGATACTACCACCTCTGATATAGCCGATATTGTCTTCAAATGAACAGCCGGTGATGACAGGACTTGCTTCGCCGCCATTACCACCATAATTCAAGATACCACCACCATAAGTCGCTTCATTTCTTGCGATTTTGCAGCCTTTGATGACTGGATTGCAGATGCCCATTCGGCTGTCGTTGTAGATCGCGCCGCCGTCGATATCTGCTTTATTGTTGACGAACTGACAGTTGACGATGCGTGGATTACAAGCACCTTCTAGTGCGAAGTTGTAAATCGCACCACCGTTGCGACCATAGTTGCCATCAAAAATACAATTGGAAATTGTAGGGTTGGATTTACCGCCTTCGCCATCGTTGAATAATGCGCCACCGCAAGTTTCTAAGTTTCCTTTTTCTCCCAATCCATTAGCAGAACCACCTGTAATGATGAATCCATCGATCACAGTAGAAGGAGATGCCAAACGCGTATATAATATAGTGTAAGAATTGTCTTCCTGAGAAGCCATAGAGCCGATCTCGCCGCTCAATACTGTTTTGTTTCTTGTCCAGTCTCTCTGACTCAGTGAAGTTTCATGTCCTGCAAAGCCTCCATATAGTTTCACACCGTTCAGTACTTCAAAGTAAGCGCGACGATCTTGTCTATTGGGTACATAAGTGCCTGCTGCCACCCAGATTTCTGTACCAGCATTTGCGTATTCTAGTGCTTGCATCAAATCACCAGTAGCATTTGCCCAAGAAGAACCATTTCCTTGAGCACCAGTTTTGACATAAACCACCTCAGCCTGCAAACTCACGCAAACAAAACAAATAAGACCAAATAGAAGTGTAGAGACTTTCACGATAAACTTTAGTTTAACAGTTTTTGAAACTTAAATCGGGTTCCGTACTAACTATGGCAATAGTAGTATCAAGAACGGCTGTAAAACCAAACTTAAATCATGTTCTAGTGAGTATAGAATTGCTTAGGATAAAGCGCGAAGTTCTATAAACCTCTTTTGACAAAGAGGCGAAATATACTTAAAATCAACTATAGGATGGATATAAAAATAACTGACAGCAAATTTAGGAATAGATTTGAGATTCGGAAACTTTTGAGCACTAAAATCTCAAAAACATAGAAAAAAATTTAATATTTACTTTCCCTATCTTTAAAAAGCAGATTTTTCCGAATAAATGGATGATATTTAAGAAATAATCAAAACAATATTTCAAAGTCTATCCACACGTCTATCTTCCCCCTCTCAAAGTCAACTCACCATATTGATGAGTACCCGATAGTCATCGAAGCGTGCATCTTCGCTTTTCATCTCCAAAATATCCAGCGATTCTTCTTCTAGTCCATGTTGGTCGAAAGCATCTGGTAGGAGTGGGAGCGTTTGCTCGCAGCGGACTTCTACGAAGCCTTTTCGTAGTTGTTTGTTGCGCCAAGTGTAGGTGGCTTGCATACGTTGAGCGATGAGTTCATGAATTTGAGGACTGGTCATATCGCCTTGCAGCGCATTCAATTCAGCAAAAGCAGCATTGTCTCGTGCGATCATTTGTCCGCGTTCGATGATAAAGTAGGCGGTATGTATGTACTCGGTAGGTTGTCCCAACAAGTGAGCGTACATCACCAATTGCAAATCTTCCTGATTTTTAATCATTCGCTCTCGATAACCCAAACCACGCCATTTCAGGTCTACCACTGCAAATTCTTCGCCGCGCGACAGCACCAGATCCGCTTTACCACGCAGTTCGCAATCGCCAAACTGACCTTCCATACTCATCTCTGTATCGTGCACCGTCCATCCATTTCGATGCAAACAGTCTATCAAGCTCCATGCAGCATATTTGATGCGATTAAGGAAGTTGATTTTTTCCGGTTCTCGACCATACATCAATAGCGCAGCCCCTTCCTGTCCGAACATTTGCTTGGCTTCATCATCGATCCAGCTTTCGATCTGCAACTTTGTCCAATGTGTCACTTCTTCCTCTTTGAGCAAGCGTTCAAAAAAGCGGTGTGCCAGATTGCCGAGTAAGGTCTGGTCTTTGACGACGCTCAGAATGGATGACTTTTTTAACCGCGATTTGTACTTGAAGACCCATTGATAAGGATAATACAAACAATTGTCCAAACTCGTATAGGTCTCTTTGTTGTCGGTCAAATAGTTAGCGAGTGTGGGCAATTGAATGAAGGCATTCGGTGTACCCAATTGCTGCATCGGTAAGGTCTCAAACTTTGGCAACTGAAAACTAGCAGATAGTAACTCATGCGTTCTTTTGTCATCTACTTTCAGTGAAATGGCTTTCAGGTTGGTGAAAGCAGCTTCTAGATCGCTATACAGCGGATGCTTGGCGACTGCTTTACCGCTGACTTGCTCGGGGATGACCAGTATCAATTGCTGTTGAGTGTGGAGCACAGGCTGACGACGTTGCCAGATCAAGCGTGCATTTTCTTCTTTAGGCTTGTCTAGTTCGACACCGGACTTCGCGAGTGTCTCCCGTTCTGCCTGATACCAGCGTGAAAAGAAATGGTTGGGTTCGGCTTGCGTGAAATTCCACCAGACGAGTTGATCGACTGGCTTTAGGAAAGCGGCAGCGTGATGCACAAAGGGAGCGAAACCTACTTCTTGTGGTCGGAAGAGCACCGGAGAAGGCTCATAAATAGTGCGCACGATTCGTTCCAGTTCTAGATAGCTCAACTGCTGCTCTGGCAGTGCTTGCAATAGTTCCTCAATGCGTTTGGCTTGTTCGCTCAGTACTAAGAGGGACTGCTGTCGATTGCCGCTATCTTCAAACATTCGGAACGACCAATCTTTCAAGTAGTGATACAATTCGATCACTTCGCCGATAGGTACACGTGCCGAAATAGGGTAGCGATTGCGTCGAAACCAAAAATTATATTGCTGCCTAATTTCGCCTACTTTTAGATGGGCATTGCCACTCGCTTTCTTTTCCAACGCGTCAAAATAAGAGCCAACGGCGATACGCCAACCTTCACCACCGATGCCCGGCGACTGTGCTAGTTGCTGTGCGATGCGATGTGCCAGCTCTTCTTCTAGTGGTTTGACTTTCAAGTTCACAAATTCCATGATTTTGAAAGGATCAATAGGTGTCCAAAGGAAAGCGGGTGCTAGTTTGATGATTTGTAAGACCGGACGTGCTAAAGAAGCCGACAAAATACCCATGCTCGGGAGACCTTCTTGGATAAGGGCATTGTCGAGTGTTCTATTCTTTTCAGTCATCAGTACATGGGGCTTCCACTGCTCATTTTGGCGCATCAAACTCGCCAAAAAAGTCGCCGCGTCGGTCTCTCGCTGACACCTTAATATATATAGGCTACCATCTGCTTGAAAAGACTGCTTTTGGTCGATAGTCCCTTCGGCTAGTACTTTCTGAAAAAGAGCTAGATCGGCGGAGTCATTTTGAGCGATTTGTTCTTGTTGTATGATGTGTGTGCCACGCTGTTCTAGTTGGGCGAGCAATTTTTGTAAATACGTCATTAACAATTGTCGTGGTTCGAGGAGTACGATTTCTTGTATGGGATTGTATCGGTCTTTGAGATGGCTTAAAATTTGGATGAAGCGATCTGAGAAGCCTGGATATAAACCAATTTGGTTCTCTTGCTTAGGCTGCTCGGCACAACCTTGCACATACGTCATCGCTTCTAGCTCAGCGAATGTCTGTAGTCTGTCGGGTGCATCACGATCTACTTCAAAATTCCATCCACCAAGCAGCAATTCATCACGACGCGAAAGCATCTCCGTAGCAGTTGCCATCTGATCGGCAGCAAATGAATGTTGGTAAAAAGCTTTTGGGTACTGCTCTATGTGCGCCATGAGTAGCTGGCGATATTGCTCAATGCGTAAATGTTCTTGATTGCTCTCGTAGCCTTGAAACCCCCAATATGTTTCTAAAATACGTAGCAAACGATGAGGACCGGCATAGCGGATACCTCCTTGTACTTTTGATTGTACTTGTACTTCTTCGTCTAATCCTAGGCTGTAATAAATCTTCATGGAGAAACAAATTGTTGCTTTTTTCAAAGGTATGATAAAATTTGAGAAAAAAGAGAATGTGAGCGAATGATTAGGGCAAACGCATCAAAAGTATGATAAGTAATAGTTGTCGTATGGAGCAAGTGTGGAACACGTTTTACTTAGGTGGCGGATGGCGAAAGGGCAGGTTCGACGGAGGAGTTTGCCATTTCTAGACCTTTTGATTCGTT
>JBCDHX010000112.1:0-19602 GCA_038749535.1 Bacteroidota bacterium | reverse complement strand
TTGAATAATCTATTTTTTTCCTCAAAAAGCCCCCCTCTTTTTGAGGGCTTTTTGAGGAAAAAAATGTTGGCATAACCCGAATCACCAAAATTTTGAAACCTATCTTAAATTTTTGTCCTGATTTATTGAACCACCTCAGATGGTGTTTCTGCTTCGGAGAATGCATATTGGAAAATAGGTATGCTAATGCTACCAATTCCAAAGCCTATTGCTAGCAGTAATACCGCTAGTGGACTTGCTCTAATACCGCTATTGCAGGGCGAACTAAGCACAAAACTCTATTTCACTAAAAACATATATCTCAAACTAACTGGTGCGTTCGGTATTGATGGCGAAATTATTCAAAAATTTTATCCAGATGAAATTACGCTAGATGCTAATTTAGGAGACACTTCTATTAAGGCTTCGATGGAACTTATTGGTGACCCTCCTCAACCTTGGGTACTTATCGGTAGCGAAACGACAAATCGATTGGAGCTAGGAGGATTTAAGCTAGGATTAGCCTTAGGCGGACAAATTGACGATCCGGTTATTGTGGCTTCATTAGGAACAGGCGATCCTAAGACCAATAATAATCCAAGACTTTCTTTTGTGTTCGTTCCTAAGGATGTAGATGGATTTTTTGGTAGCGTTGTTGGAGAAGAAGCATTCCGAATAGATTTCCAGAGTAATCTTATCTGGTCATCACGTGATGGTTTAGCCTTTGAAGGACAAGTTGGCTTTGAGGTGCTTCTTCCGATTCATTTTTCTCTAGGAGTGATAGAAATAACCAGCCTTTACATCGCTATGCGTGGAGGTATGCCAACTGATGACGTAACTGCAAAAGCTGATTTGGGAGTTAGCTTGAAAGGAAATTTAGGCCCAGTTTCTTTTGTTATTGAAAATATAGGTACTTCTCTTCTTCTTGAATCTACCGAACAGTCCACATCAGGAGGATTGCTGGGTGATGAGGATCTCAACCTAGGCTTCAAACCCCCAAATGGCATCGGTCTCGCCATCGACGCTAGTGTCATTAAAGGTGGTGGCTACTTACGTTTTGATCCAGATCGAGAAGAATACGCTGGTAATCTAGAACTCGTCTTTAGCGAATGGATCGCCTTAAAAGCGATTGGGCTGATTACGACCAAAATGCCAGATGGCTCTAGGGGCTTTTCGATGGTCATCATCATCACAGCAGAGTTTGGTAGTGGGATTCAGCTGGGTTTTGGGTTTACGTTGTTGGGTGTCGGTGGTATTTTGGGGGTCAATAGAGTGGTGAATGTAGAGCCACTCAAAGATGGCGTACGCACTGGCGGCGTAGAGAGCGTGCTGTTCCCTCAAAATGTAGTGGCGAATGCACCTAGAATTATTAGCGATCTGCGTGCTTTCTTTCCGGTCCAAGAAGGGCAATTCTTGATCGGACCAATGGCGAAAATCGGATATGATACGCCGACTTTGGCTAGTCTTTCATTAGGCGTTATCATCGAATTTCCTGATGTCAATATCACGATTTTGGGAGTGCTGAAAGTGGTGCTACCTGATGAGCAAGCAGATATTTTAAGGTTACAAGTCAATTTCTTAGGTCGAGTAGAACCATCGAATAATTTGCTGTGGTTCTATGCTGAATTGTACGATTCGAGGATACTCTTTATCACGCTAGAAGGCGGTATGGGATTGCTCGTCAATTGGGGTGATGAGGCTAATTTTGTATTTAGCATTGGTGGGTTCCATCCGCGTTATTCACCTCCACCGCTACCATTCAATATTCCGCCACGTTTAGCGGTCAACATTCTAAATGAATCAGCTGCTAAGATTCGGATAGAAGGTTATTTCGCCGTCACTTCCAATACGGTACAGTTTGGAGCACGCGCCGAACTATACTTTGGATTTAGTGCCTTGAAAGTAGAAGGACATCTCAGTTTTGATGTCTTGATTCAGTTCAGTCCATTCTATTTTATTTTTGAGTTCTCTGCAGGACTTTCGGTCAAGGTGTTTGGGTTTGGCTTGTTCAGTATTTCCGTTTCTGGTATGCTGGAAGGACCGAGCAAATGGCACATCAAAGGTAAAGCCAAATGGAAGATAACTTGGCTTGGACCGACTATCAAAGTCAATATTGACGAGACTTGGGGACAAGAAAAACAAAGTGAGTTGCCGCCGATCGAAGTCTTCCCACTATTGGAAAGAGAATATGAGGCCATCACCAACTGGCAAGCTGTCGTACCGAGTAGTAGTAGTCTACTTGTGACGCTAAGAAAGCTGGAAGAACCTACTGCGCCAAGCTCCGACCAAGAGCCCGAGACTCGACCTTTGGTACTGCATCCTGTAGGTAGTTTGCGCATTAGTCAGCGAAAAATGCCGTTGAATTTGAAGTTGGATAAGCTAGGCAATCAGCGTCCTTCAGATGTGAATGAGCTATCTATTTCTGCTGTTATCGGTAGCAATCTCCTTAGTGATCCGGCTATCATTAGAGAGCAGTTTGCGAAAGGCGAATTCAAAGACCTGAACAAATCACAACGTCTCTCTAACCCAGGTTTTGAAAAATATAATGCTGGCATAGAGCTAAAAACGGAAGGCAGTCAAGTTAAAACGAGCCAAGCCATTCGACGCATTATCCGCTATGAGACGATTATTGTTGATAATAACTTTAAGCGACATGCTTATTCGTTTTTTGAGATAGTCGTTCAACAGTTTCAACTTTTGAGAGGACGTCTATTTGGTCATTTCCTACGTGGCAATGCAGTCACCAAATCGCCTATTTCCGTCGCGCATCGTGCTAGACTACAACCTAGAGTAGAAGGTATCAAAATCGAAGCACACCGCTATACCGTGGCACATGTAAAAGACAACACGCCAATTACGATAGGAGGAGAGATAACCACAGCTTTTAGCACACAGGCAGAAGCGTTTGATTTTATGCAAGCTCAAGTAGATAGCAATCCGAATGTATCCAACGAATTCCACGTCATTCCCAATACTGAAGTCAATGAAACCCTAGTCGTATGAGCGAAATAGCAACTTATACTTTTTTGCCTTGGCTACGTCAAGGTTTGGCCAATCAGATCAGTGGTAGTGATGGCAATCGCTCTACTATCCCTGTAGATGTAAATATCAGAGGAGAAAGAGTAGATGGAAGTGATGCAATAACTTCTACTGTCCGCAAGGATATTCAGATATATGGACCCGGTGACATTACTGGTATTGACAAAAGAGCCATTATTAAGGTAGAGCCTCGTCATTGGATCACCAATTTTGAACCCAACTATCTGCCTTACATTGATTTTTACGATGAGGATTTCCCTTGGCGATATACCCCTGAAAAAAATCCGACTGCCGATCATCGACTAAAGCCATGGCTCACTTTGATTGTACTCAAAGAAGAAGAATTTGGGGATGGAAAAAATATAAAAGATAAACCGTTGCCTTTCATCAAGATTTCACCTCAAGCAAAGTTACCCGATTTGAGTCAATCTTGGGCGTGGGCACATGTGCAGGTGAATGAAAGTCTGCTAGAAGGAACAGAGGCTGTAACAGTGAGAATTGAAGAAGAAAGAGATGATGAACTGGATGACCAACCGAGCATTATCAAAGCTATCGATATAAGCGATGCAGAAAAATTAAAGTTTGACGATGATAGTCTCATTAACTCTGCCATCTCTGACATCATCAATCGCAATCCAGATTTAGCCTACTCCCGAATTGTTTGTCCCAGAAAACTAGAAGACAAAGTCGCTTATCACGCTTTCTTGGTGCCCACTTTTGAAAGTGGTCGTTTGGCAGGTCTAGGATTAAATCCTTCGGATGCTGGAATTGGAGACTTGGCTTGGTATGGTAAAGAGGAGAACAAAAGAGAGAATCGAAAAGGTAGAGAATTCGATCTACCCTATTATCATCGTTGGTATTTTAGGACTGGTACGATTGGTGATTTTGAGTATTTGGTGCGCCTATTAGATCCCAAACCGGTGGATAGTCGAGTGGGCGTCAGGGATATGGATGTACAACGACCCGGAGCCAATCTCAAAGGACTAATTGATGCGGATGGTACAGCAGAGAATGAGAAACTGAATGGTATACTGCGCTTAGGTGGTGTATTACGAATTCCACAGTCGAGTCAGAAAGATTTGGCAGAAGCGCAAAAATACGAGTATTGGGCATTCGGAAATGACTTAGAAGCTAATGATATAGCAGCCATTGATGATCCTGAGCAGAATATAGAACAACCTGATACAATCAATAACTTTCATTCATTACAAGAGAATATCGGTGCGTTCATCAACTTATCAGACACCTATCAAAAAGAAGAAGCGGGAACGGCTAACTCAAGCGCAAACATAGAAGAAGCCGTAGCAGGAGATAGTGATAACAATGAATACACGATCAATGACAATCCCGATCCGTTGATTACTGCTCCACTCTATGGTAGATGGCATGCACTCACACAGCGATTGATAAAAGAGCGAGACAACAGTGCACTCACACCCAATTACAACTGGATACACGAGCTCAATCTCGATCCTCGTTTCCGCGTTTCAGCAGGATTTGGGACAAAAGTAGTACAGGAAAACCAAGAGGATTATATGAAAGCCGCTTGGGAACAAATCGGAGATGTGCTAGAAGCCAATCGAAGAATAAGAGAAGCACAACTGGCAAAAGCGACTTCAGAAGTTTGGTATGAAAGGCACTTGCGGCCTATCAAAGAACGACAAGCCAGTGCTTGGCTGACGATGACTAGTCCCATACATCGTAGAGTACTAGCAGAAGGAGTAACTGTCTATCATCAGAAAAAACAAAGCAAACTCACTACTGCTGCTACTTCAGTGAATATGCGCAAAGTGATGCGTCCTAGAGGAAAGTTCCTAAAGCGATTGCCTTTTGATAACACCATCACACCGGACAATTTATATGATAGAATCAACGAAAGTGAAGTCAGTGCAGCCCCGCCAAGAGAAGTACCTAATGGCATTCAAACACCCAATGATGTAGCGAATGCTATTAAACCGGATCGTGTGCCAGATGTTTTAATCAATTTTCTGAGAAAGTTTCCATGGCTTCGTTGGGTATTGTTAGCTATCGCTGTTTTGCTGATTCTTTTCCTGATTATTGCCAAACCAAGCACAGCAGTTGTTTCTACGATTAGTTTTGTTGTCGTTGCCCTCGTCTACTTATTTCTGTTATTGAGTCAGTGGAACAGACAACAGGATGCTGCCAAAGCTATATTAGAAGAAAATCAAACCCCTGAATCTGTCGATGCGCTACCCAATAGTTCAGATTTCAGAATTTCAACACCAGAAGAAGGCTTCGAACCACAGTTTGGCGGCAATACAGATAGTGCAGAAGCACAGCGTTTCAAAACTGCACTCAAAGAAGCAAATACAATTTTGGTAGACAGCAAAGCAGCAGGTGCAAGAATAGAGCGCCCCAAACTCAACATAGAAGGCGTCAATGAAGCAACTTTCAAACAAATAAAACCTGATCTGACCATCCCAAGGTGGATCAATGCGGCAGTACAGCTACCTTACTTCGTCATTGCGCAGATGAAGGAGACATTTACAGAAGCAATGGCATACCCGACTTTCGATCTGCCCATGTATAAACCTCTGGCAGACTATTCTGCTGAGTTGTTTCTGCCCAATATCAATTATATCGACCAAAACAGTATTTCGCTACTCGAAACCAATCAAAAATTCATAGAAGCCTACATGGTGGGACTGAATCATGAATTTGCACGAGAACTACTTTGGCGCGAATATCCGACTGATCAAAGAGGAAGTTATTTTAGGCAGTTTTGGGAAGCTAGCGGGTTCATGGACACCCAAGCAGTGACTAAAGAAAACTTACTCGTACGGTACAATAAAGTGTTTGAAACCAAAGGAATGTACATTCCAGAACTGATCGAATACTGGGAGCAGTTGAAAGATGGCAGCATCGCAGATGGAGATTTAGCTAAAGCACATCAACTCATTCTAAAGGAAGAGCATAAAGATATTGCGCCTATTCACTATTGGAAGAAAGGCTCACGACTCGGCGATCATGACTATCGAGAATCGCCTGGCGAAAAAGAAGATGAACTCGTCTTGGTCATTCGAGGAGAGCTACTGAAAAAATATCCAACAGCGGTGATTTATGCGCATAGAGCAGTTTGGCAAGATGAAAATAATGAGCCCGTCTTGGATGATACTCGAACATTGGATAAGAATAAAGAACGAATGCTACGCCCCATTGATAATAACAATCCTTCTAGAACAGTCATCAAGTCACCACTCTACGAGGCAAAAGTCGATCCTGATATCTACTTTTTTGGCTTCGATTTGACTGTCGAAGAAGCACAAGGTGGAGATGGTAGTAATCCTGATGATGATCCAGGTTGGTTTTTCGTCATCAAAGAGCGACCCGGCGAACCTAGATTCGGACTGGACATAGGAGACGGTGGAAATATAGAAGACGGAAAAATCGAACTATGGAATGATTTGAGTTGGGGTGACATCACACCTGCTGTTCCCAAAGATGGATTCCTACAGATTGTCGCAAGCGTAGATGAAAATGGTGATCCTGTCGAAGATCATACACCGACCATCACTGCCATTCAAGACTTAGAAGCAGAGGATAGCGAAAAAATAGAACAACAAGGGGAAGACCAACAAATCCAGTGGAGCGAAAATATGAGTTCGGCAGAGCTGGCTTATATTCTCTATCAAGTACCTGTACTAGTCGGTGTACACGCTTCCGAAATGCTGCCAAAATAGGATAACCATTCAAACGAAAAACGATGTCCACTTTCAAGAAAATACAACGTGGTTTAGCCACTGCCAAACGAGTCAAAGCAAGCAAAGGCAAAGATTTGTTTCTTGCTCAAGAGAACTTGGGAAAAGTAAAGCGTAGCAAAAATAAGCTCATTCGCTCTCAGGAAGAAGGTAGCAATGTTTTCGAGAACTACCTACGTACCGAAAAAGAAGCCAGCAATCGCATCAGTGTCGAGCGTGCAACTTTTGATCGTCTGACAACCGCTGAATTAGATTGGTTGGGACAATTTGAGCCTTTTACCGATCCTAGAACGAGCATCAATGAGTTACCTGATGACTATCCTGCCTTGCTTCTGCCCGTTCGCTTAGAAACTAGATTTAAAAAGATAACAAATGGAGCGACTGTTCAGCATCAATTATGGGTACGCATCTTTCCCGACGAATGTTCAATAGACACTTTTGAGGATATCCCTTCGGAAGCAGAGATCAAATTGATGAAAGACTATTGGTCTATCCTCTGGGCAGCCGGTCAATCAGATGAAGAACATTTGCAATCATATATTGAGCAAAAAAAGAAGGCAGCATGGAAAGTATTGGCAGGCAATCTGCAAGCAGGACGTGCTTATTGGTTGACTACTGTTTTTTCACCCAATAATGTAGCAGATTTACCGACTCGACAAAGTAAAACAGAAACCATTCTTACTATTCTAACAGAAGAAATGCCCTCAGAGGCAGAAGCGATAAAAACCTATTGGCAGTCGGTTTGGGAAGCAAAAAACGATGCTGTTAAAGCAGAAACAGCGTTTCAGATATTAGCAAATAGTGCTGGTGTTGGGGAGGAACACGCTCGTGAAATCATTACTCAATATCGCCCCATCAATCTGGATGCACCCAGACCGCGCGTGACTATTTTCTTTGTTCGAGCATCTGAAGCAGAACGTATTCGAGAGGCGGCTGATGATGAAGTGATCTTAACTATTCCACTTTCTGACGATCAAACTATTCCTCCTGAAAAGATAGCGCTGGAGCAGTATTGGCGGATGGTTTGGAATGCGGCGGCTGATGCTACTTTGATTGAACGAGCATTTGATAGTCTAGTAAACAGTGTCGGTAGCATAGAAAAAGCGAATCAGTTAATTAGTGATTTTGCCGTTTCCAATCTTGACGATACTCCTTCACCTACCGTTTCAGTGACTTTTGTACAGTTTCCTGAATCTAAAAGCCTGGATACAAAAATGGGTGCTTGGTCACAGCCCGCCAAAATCATGACCTTGCCAGAACGCTTTGTTCTATTGGGTTTCAAAGGCAAGAATGAGGACGGAAGTCCAAAGCAAGTACTTAACGAAATCGGCAATATTATTCCAGACCCTTTGATTGCAGGTCCCAATCCATCAGTTGATGCCAATGAACTATTAAAAGCTCAATTCTTACAAGACTACTTCGGTGCAGCAAGCGAAGAAGAGAAAAAACAACTGCTTCACATTGCTTACGATCGAATAGATAGTCAATATAAACCACAAGAGAAACAAGTGTTTTTAGATGGTTTTGTTGGATTAGATGAGAATGCTTTAAAGGTACGACTGTCACTCACATTTGATCAGTGGCGTGAAGATGTAAAAGCAGTTCAATATATAGAATACTTGTGTCAGCGATCTGAAACCAAATGGCTGTTTGATTTTGAGAAAGCCATCAAAATGGGTATGGGCTTTAAGGTTGATTTAGAAAAAGCAGTGTATGATCGCGGTTTTGATCGGCTCTTTGCAGTAGGTATCAAACTGAGTGCCGATGCACAAGAAGGGACGCAGCATCTGGAGGAGCTGATTCAGCATCATCATTTTGGCGCGAATGATTTCTCTATTTTACCACAAGGCACACCGACTAATAATACAGAGGAAGAAGATTCTGGCTATTCAGAAGAGGAGGATGTAGAAGTCACTTTTGAGCGTTATTTAGGAGAAAAAGTAGCGGAAGAAGAGCAAGATATATTCTTAAAAAAAGATGGTGTTTGGCTGAGTGACTATTTAGGGATAGATGCAGAGCGATCTTCCCTCAATCGAGTCAAGTATTACGATCATACAGATCAGAGCGAAGCCATCGCAATGAATACAGCACTTTGGAATGCAACTTTGGGCTATTTCATGGAGAACATGATGACGCCTGTTTTTTCTAAGTCTACACAAGTCTTATTACGAGATTTTTATACACGCTACGTAAGGGGAAGAGGTGTAGTTCCTACTATTAGAATCGGAGATCAGCCTTATGGAATCTTGCCCGTCAGTAGAAGACTACAAACTAATTGGTTGTTTGAAGAAAATAGTAGACTGCCTGAATTTACAATATTTGGGAATACAGCTATCGGTCTACAGCAGCTTTATAGTACGCTTAATAAAGTTAGAATAGACTTCGAAAAGCTCTTGAATCAGGTCGCTTTTGTAGGAAAAGGAAGAGCAGAAGACGATGATAGTACTGAACCGCTGGATGCTCACAAGATTCTTTTGCAAGTGCTAGGGCTTCATGCGAGTTCTGTTTCTTTTGATCAGAGGTATGCACAAAGTTTTGACCATTTGTACAACTATCTAGTCGCTTCAGGTGCATTTAACAATAGTGGTTTTCAAAATGCGCTGATAGGTTTTTTTAGAAATGTTTCTTTTAGTCAAAAAACAATAGCTCAAACAGAAGTCAATGCAACAACGCTCAACAGTTTTAACGCTTTCTGGGAGGAAGGCAATTATAAGAAAAGAGGAATAGAATTACTGCAATCGCTCGGTTATACCATCAGAAAAGAAGATGTTCCAATCTTAGAAAAGTTCTTTTTGGGTGGTACGAATGAAGTCAAAAAACCACTTATTGATGATCGTCCTTTTTCGGAAAAAAATTCGATACGTCCTTATGCGACTCCGTTTGCAGAAAGCGAAACACCACAAAACTACATTGCTTGGCTAGGGCACTACGCTATCAATGATTTCGACAAAATCAAAAAGCAAGAGGGATTTATCGACAACGTAAAGCCCAATCCCGTCCTCTACCAAATGCTACGGCAATCAGTGCTTCTGGGCTATTCTGATGTTGGCTTTCAACTATTCCAAGCCCGTGAACTATTGACGACTAATCAAGTCAAAGCAACGACAATCGCTCCTAGCTTTGTAGGTATTCAAGCAGAAGCTACTTATCAAACTAGATGGGATTATTTGAATCGAATAGAGCCACAAATTGCAGAAGTCCCTGTAGCACAGCATATTGCGACCTTACTCCAAACCGAAGAGCAGAATGCAGCCATTCATTTGAGAACGATCATCCGTGCTTTGAAGCAACTCAAAGATGTACCAACCGCTAGACTAGAGCGTGCTTTTGTAGAACATCTGGATTGTTGTAGTTATCGTCTGGATGCTTGGCTACTAGGCTTTCATCATTTGCAACTGGAAGCCATGCAAGAGCGTCTTCGTTTCGCAGACATAAGTCAAGAAGAACAAAAAGGAATCTACTTAGGTGCTTATGGCTGGGTCGAAAACCTAAAGCCCGACAATGAAACGTTAACCCCATTCATTGTTCCGAATGACTTAAAACCCATATTCGATCCAAACGGTGAAGAAAACATCTCAACTAACGACCAAAATGGAGGATATATTCATGCGCCTTCTATCAATCAAGCGATGACGGCTGCCGTCCTGCGCAATGCGCATATGTCTAGAGCAAATCCACAAGATGATGATACTTACAAAGTGAATTTAAGCTCAGAACGCGTCCGAATGGCACTTTCTATGATCGAAGGAATGCAGCAAGGACAAAGCTTGGGCGCACTGCTAGGCTATCAATTAGAAAGAGGACTACATGACAATACGACCAAGGAATTGGATGTCTATATCTACGAACTCAGAAAAATATTTCCACTCCGTTCCAATAACAATCGCCAAACTGAAGTAGTCGATGACGCAGCTTTGGACGGCGATCAAGCGATCAGCAAGCTGGAAGCTAGAAATGTAGTTGATGGTCTAAAGTTAGTCAATCATGTTCTAGACTCAAATAACAGAACTTATCCTTTTGGCTTTCCAACAGGTAGTGGAGCAAGACAACTAAAATTCGCTGATGGTGACACGACGGCAATCATTAGTAAAGAAGTAGATCGTCTACTCAATATCAAAGATGCCATCGCTGATTTGGCGTTAGCAGAAGGTGTTCATCAAGCTGTACAAGCCAATTATGAGCGATCAGCGAGCGCTCTGGAAACGTATAGCAAAGGTGCATTTCCACAAACACCTGACGTCATCAAGACGCCGAGAAGTGGGGTGAGTCTGACACATCGTTTTGGTATTCATCTAAAATCAGATCTTTCCTCACCTAATGGAAGTCGAGCGAGAAGATTAGCAGAACCTGCTATTCAAGATTTTGTAGGCACTATCCTACCCGATTTGGATAAGATTGAATGTAAAATTAGCATCGTTGAGCCAAGTTATGAAGAAGGCATAGTAGATGCAGTGGATGAAAAAACGGTGACCGTAGCACAGTTGGGTTTGGATGCCATTGATCTATTGTATCTAGTTCATACAGAAAGTGATAAGAATTTGAACGCGCTGGATGAATACCTTCTGAAATATGCGTACGAGACATTTACTCTTCGTCCTGATGCTCATGTAGCCATTCATTACACCGCAGATACAGCAACAGATAACTACTCTATTTTTCAGCTTACCCCTATTCTGCGTAGCTTACGTGGGCTTTTACTTTCCGCTCGTCCACTCAAGCCGACGGATTTACAACTACCTAATGAAGCCAGTAGCGATATAGAGGTAACGATGACGATAGAAAAACAAGTTGTCGAAAAAGTCTTCGAGCGATTTGAAAATGTTTTGAGTAATTATTCATTAGACCTTATTGATGAATTAGACGGCAGCGTCGACACAAAATTTGGACATTACTTCGAGGGTGGCAGAATAAGTGAAAAAATAGAGGAAATAGATGTAAACTTTTTTGAAAAATTTGATCACTTCTTGGAAGATTATATTGTCAGACTAAATGAACTAAATTCGTTTGGGATACCCGAAGCAGGCTTTGCTTATACCTATGATAGAAAGGCGGAAATCTATGCTGCAATCTATCAAAAAGTAAAAGAGTACGTCCATCGTTGGGAAAAAAAAGAAAGCAGTTTCGATCAACTGATTAACGATTCTTTAGCCGGTGGACTTACTGAAGAAGAACAGATCAATATACTGAGAAAAGCAGAGCGAAAAATATCTACCCAATATACCATAAACCCATCTTCTTTAACTGGTACGGGTACACCTACAGAGAAGTATAGAGCATTTTTGACGACCATTCAGTTGACTAATTTTCAAAAGAAAAAAGCGATCATCGAGAAGTGGTTAACAAGTAAACACCTAACTTTTAAGTCACTAATTGATAGCTTAAAGCGATTCAAAGATGACGATGATAATCCTACTACTCGCTACGATTTATTGGCATTAGAAACGGCGGAAGAAGAAAGACAGATCGTGGTTCTGGCTGAAGATGTCGTTACGCATACTTTGAAGTTACAAGAAACACTTTCTCAAAAGCAAAGTAGTGTTCAGTCTGTATTGAGTGCATACGATGCAGAAGTCGGTCAGCAGCAACGGATAAAACTGTTGACCCAAGCGATAAAAATACTTCTAGGAGAAGACTTTGTGATATTGCCTACCTTCAACTTGACAGCGGCTCAACAAGTAGAGATCAATAAATTGGAAGTAGCTCAACCTCATCTTTTGAGCTACCAGATCAATGAGAAAAAGGCTGATTTTCCTCTGGATGATTGGCTATATGGTGTAGCTAGAGTGCGGGAAAAATTAAAGCACTGGGAAAACTTAGTCGTGCTATCTGAGACGATAAATGATCGTGAGTTGGCGTTAAAACCCCTTCAATTTCCTTACCAAGAAAAAGATACTTGGTTGGCACTAGAATATGGGAAAGACTACGAAATAGAAAGTGACAAATTACTCTATACTGCTCATTTTCAAGACTTTGATGTCAACAAAAAGCAGTGTGGACTAATGATTGACGAATGGACAGAAGTAATTCCGACCAGAACGGAGACGACCGGACTTACTTTTCAGTACGACCAGCCCAATGCTGAACCACCTCAAGCCATGTTATTGGTGACACCGGCAGAGATGACTGGAACTTGGTCTTGGGAAGATGTGGTGGGCGCATTACATGAAACACTTGATTTAGCAAAGATCAGAGCTATCGAACCTGACCAAGTTGAGCAGACTGCTTATGCTCAGTTCTTGCCTGCGACAGTGGCGACTGTTAGTCGCTATCCTTTTATATTGATGAGCATGAATTATGTGTTGGATAATAATTTAAATATAACATCAAATAACGACTGATATGGCACAACAAACACCCACTGATGATATAGTCGTAGTCAATCCGACACGATTGCAGCCTATGATTACACTTTGGAATCGCCTGGAAGGAAGACCTAGACGCGAGGATTTTGACCGGGCAATAAAAGCGGAAGTACGAGATGCTCTTTGGATGCTTTCTAAGCAGTGGCAGACCGGAGAGTTTCAAGGAGAAGACGCTGCATCTGCCCTATTGGCTAAAGTGCACATCAAAACCACCTCACTCACTAAATATCAAGCAGGAAGTGCCGAAGAAGAAGCATTCAACGATCAAGCGTTTCCATTAGAAGCAAAAGTAGAAAATCAAAAAATTCCATTTGTTCTAGATCAGCACGCCATTTCTCTTGATTTGCGCTTACTGATGGGAAGGCATTGGCGAAAACTATTGAAGGAAGTAGATTTTGGAGATGCTCTAATCAATAGTGACCTTATCGACGAGTACAAAACAAAATACGGCTTTAAACAACCTAACCCTACCAATCTAACAGATGCAAAGATTTGCGCGCATATGGAAGTCTGGCAACAGTTTGCTATAGTAGCTAAAGGAAACATAGATGGCTATAAAGTCTATCAATACATTAGCGATGACACTATAGCTCCCTTAATAACGCCACCGCCCGGACATGAAGCAAAATTAAATAAACTTGAAAATAAGTTTGTTGCTTGGTTTGAACAACTCTACTTGCAACCTGTACAAGAAGGAAATCCTTCTTGGCAACCTTCTTATCTCGAACATCAATTTGAGTGTGCTGCACCTAAAGATGGACAGTACAAAGAATTTGTAGCCGATGAATATTATCATGGGCATTTGGATTGGTATAATTTAGATATCAAACCAAAAGATGGTGATGATGAGGAAGAAGAAACGCAGACAACCACTCCCGAACAGACATTCACGCTCTCGTTCCTTCCTTCTCCCGCCACTTTTCCCGGTATGCCACATAGTCGCTGGTGGCAGTTGGAAGATTGGAATACAGATATTGGGAAAATCAAACCCGATACGACTGACCTCAATCAATTGATGTTGCTAGACTTTGGTTTAAACTATGCAAATGATTGGCTATTGCTGCCTTTTACTTTACCCGTTGGTAGCATTGCGGAAGTAGCAGGATTGACAGTTACCAATACCTTTGGCGAAAAAATATGGATTCAAGCTGCCGGAAGAGGTGGCGACGAGAACTGGAATAGATGGAGTATGTTTCATTTAAATACAAAAGGTGAAGACGATGTTCCTCAAGATTTGAGCTTGCTGCTCCTCTCTACAGCGAGTAAAGTCGCAGAAGGAAAGTCGCTAGAAGAGGTTTATCTGCTTCGCGATGAAGTTGCCAATATGGTTTGGGCAGTAGAAGCCATCGTTCCTTTACCGACTGGTAAGGGCAGAAGAGGGAAAGAGGTCGGATTGGAATACAGAGCTAAATTAGCATCGTTTGTTCAAAAAGATGAGTCAGAACCAATAGTGGAAAATGAAGCTAAAATCCGCTATCAGATCGTCAATACCGTTCCTGAACACTGGATTCCATTCATCCCTGCATACAAAGAAAACGATAATCGAGAAATTCAGCTTCAGCGTGCTGCTATGCCTCGTATCTTTGAAGGAGATCAGAATCCACCTCAGAAGATAGAGCCCCGAACCTCCTTGCTTCGAGAAGGGCTGGATGATGCCAATCGTTACTTCATTCACGAAGAGGAAGTGCCAAGGGCGGGCATTTTAGTATCTAAAAGTTTTCAGCGCACTCGCTGGTACAACGGCAAAGTCTGTACTTGGGTCGGTATTAAAAAACGTATTGGTCGTGGCGAAGGACATAGTGGTTTGGTGTTTGATCAAATCATACCGAAAGAGCAGAAAAAGGATGATTAGGCACAAGTAGCCATTCACTACGATCCTTTCCGTTCTCCCACAAAATAGTCCTCTTTGTCTCTAAACAACACATTGAAGGTTGTCAAACTACCATAGATACGCGTCAGATATTGCTGCAAATTGACCTTTTCTTCATCGCTTAGGTTTTTGCTGCTATTGATGCGTTGCTCCATGACACGCAAGCGGTCGCGCACCATCACGATTTTGTGGAAAAAGCCATCGATTGGAATTTCTTTGCTCTTCAATCCACTATCAGCAGGCTCTAGGATGAGTTTACCACCTGTCCACTTATCGCCCATGGGGACCTCGTCAGTCAGTCCGTTATAGTTGCGCAAAATCTTGATGAGCGACTGCTCCATTTCAGAATAAGAAACGCCTTCTGCTGCCGGAATCGCTTCTACCACTTCCCATTTATCGTAGTCCTTGCCGACTGTTTTGATGCCGTAACGCATAAAACAAACTTCATAAGCAACTTTCCGCAAGCGTATGACGACACCATCTCCGAATGCCGGATGCTTTACGCGAGAACCAATGCCTAGTAGCGTTGATGTGTCCATGTTGTGTTGCGTATTTTTTAGTTGGAGTTCCGTTTTCCATACGTTTGAATATTCAGATAGTTCAGACTTTATCGAAACACAACCACGCTGCCTTGATGCTCAAACGGATTGCCGCGTGCATCTTGATAAGCGATGGTGTAAACGTAAGTCCCGGCAGTCACTTCTTTTTGCTGGGCATTACTACTCTGTCCTGTCCAAGCTTGAGTTGGATCATTGCTTTCAAACAGTAGATTGCCCCATCTATCCCAAATTCGTAAATAGTAATTCTGAATGCCGCCCAGTGCACCTTGTAGCTGAAAGATATCATTGACACCATCGTCATTGGGACTGAAAGCAGAAGCGATATAAACTTGCACAATCGGCTCAATATCAATCAATTGTGTCAGACTATCTTGACAACCACTTTCGTGGGTGACGATCAGCGTCACTTCCTGTAGACCTGTATCCGGGAAGACATACAGCGGCTCGAATACGGTAGACTGCGTTTGATTGTTGAAATTCCATTCGTAAGTAACAGCGTCTATGGAGCGATTGATAAACTGAACCTCGGGACTGAATGAAGTAGGATTATCAGGCGTGTAGTCAAAGTCGGCAATAGGTGTTCCATTGATGGTGATTCAATTGTCAAACTGTCCGAAAGTGGCACAACCATTTGGTGCATTCAAACTCACTTCAATATCGTATATCCCCGACGTTTCGTAGGTAGTTGTAATATTTCTACCACTTTCGATTTTCCCGCCACCTAAGTCCCAAATAATGTCATAGTCGTCCGTCAATGCAAATGAATTGACCAACTGAAACAACACATCTTGTCCTCCACAATAAGTCGCTGCCATTGGAGAGATGCTCACGCTATCCGGCACTGGAAAGTAACTGATACTGCGCTGTACCTCAGCTTCGCATTGCCCCAATCGAACGTTGAGTGAAATTTGCTTTTCACCGGCACTATCGTATAAATGATTGGGGTTTTGTACTTCGCTTGTATTGCTGTCTCCGAATTGCCATATCCAAGTCGTCGGCATAGCACCATCTGCCTCTGACAAATCTATAAAACGAATAGAATCCAGCACACAACTATCAAATTCGATCAAAAAATCAGCTTTCAATGGCGGCAGCACCGTTACCAAATCTTGAAGCAAGCTATCCGTTTGGCAACCATTGGGAGAAGTAATTTGCAGGCGCACATCAAAAACACCTACACTATCATAAAAATAAGTAGCTTCAGTGGTGAAAACAGTATCTATTGGCGCGAAAATCCAACGCGTCTCATAAGCATCGCTGCTAGGCTGAGAAAGATAGCTGAACTGAGCTTCAGAAGGACCGCAAAAGATAGCAGTATCTGGCAGAATGGAAGCAATAGTCGGCGCAGGATAATAGCTGATAGGCTGCGTGATGATGGTATCACAATACTGTGTGCCGACTCGTAGTGACACTTCATAGTCACCGATGGTCGCGTAGGCGTGTGTGGGATTTTGAACCTTACTACTGTCACTGTCTCCGAAGTTCCATGTCCATTTTTCCATGAGGAAAGGATTGGGCGTCGTCAAGTCAGTAAACTGTATGGGTTCAGCAGAACAAGTGTCGGAAACGATTGAAAAATCGGGTTCGATGGGGTCTTCTATACGTACAAAAACACTGACGGTATCATTGCAACCGTCATTAGAATAGGATGCCAATATGCCTTCGTACATTCCCGCGCCTGGGAAGTCCACTTCTATATCCCATTCCGATGATCGGAGTGTATCTTCTTCAAAGTAAAACTCCCACAATGTTTCGTCTACACTGATGCGATTGAAACTCTGATTGTCAAAAAAGACAGTGGTATCGCCGTTGCAAGCACCCATAAAAAACTTCTCTTGCAAGTAAGTAGAATCTGCGTTATTGATATAACTAACGACCGAAGGCAAGCAGGGAATGGTATTGATGTAAAAGTCTCGTCTGCTCTCACTGATGACTTCTCCATTTCGATGCTCTTTGACTAAAATACCGACTAGAAATTCTCCCCACAATCGAGGTGTACCACTTAGCTGTCCGGTTTCCTTATCTAGCTCAAAAGTAGACGCAAAACCCAATGGATGATCGACATCAGAATAGCCGGGCAAATATTCGACAGTGCTGTAAGGAGGAGGCAGATCAGCAGTAGGAGCAATATGAAAGCCAAAGCTACCAACTAGCACAGTATCTTCGTGAGAGACAAAAAATATACCATCATTTTGAAGAATAAACTGATAACCATGACCAACAAAAGGCGCGTAAAATTCATAACTCAAAGAGTCACCATCATTATCTACCACTCCTGATTTCAAAGTAAATTCCTCGTTGATACAGAGATAAAAAGGCGGTAAGTTTTTGAATTGTGCGCTGGTGTTGCAAAGGCGTTGGGCGGCGGGCTTGATTTTTGTGTAGTAAGTTCCGCCTACAGCATCATTGGTATCAGCAAAACTGCGAATGCCATTACTCTGCCTGATATTGTCTACATTGAAACTTCTACAACATTTTTGATAGACGACATAGTAGCTTTCATCGATGATCGGTAGCTTAATCCAGCCTCTATAAGTCGCTTTCACGATACAAGGGTCATCACCTGTAAACTCTGAACATTGACCCAGATTTTCTACTGTTATGCGCTCCACTTTAGGTCGATCAAAGAAACTAAACTCAATAGGCGACTCATCTGCTGCACCGTAGATCGTCACTACTTCTGACCCATCAAATCTATTGAACAGCACATCAAATCCTTCAAATAATCCATTCACACTTCCCGTACCGTACTCGCTACAATCGAAGTAGACGTCCATCATGATATAGTAGGCTCTTACATCATCTTCATCCAATATATCATCGCATTCGTAGTAGAGTTCTACGCCCATAATGTCGTCTATGAGGGTTTCTATTGTGCTACCTCCTTGTGCATTTACAGCAGAAGCGACAAAAATGAGTACAGAAAAGAGTGTAAATCGAGTGAGTGAAAACATAGTGAATACCGATTTGGTGTCAACAAAAAGATCGATGAATCTCACCAATCATTATGTTCAAATATAGATATTCTGCATCACAAAGTCAATAGGAGACAACTATCAAACTATCGTCCGCAACACTCTTTCCTCCAGATGCGGAATGCTATTGAATTGCTGCAAGGAGAAACGATCTGCGTCATAGAGAAAATGAGTCATAGACCCATTGTAGACCAATCCATTGAGTTCCATGATTTTGGCATTCGTGAGGTGAAGGGCTTCTCCGGTGATGGCAGCAGTAGGTCCACCGGAAGTAACAATACAAATGCGCTGACCATGCTGATGGCGTATCAGGATTTTTTGAAGTGCCGTATGCACACGCGTTTTGAAAGTCAGGAATGGCTCGATATTGGTCGCACTTGTATCAATTTTCCCGCTGCCCCATGCAATAGCTACGGCATCAAAAATCGCTAGATATTGCCGAATGGGATCGGTGGATTGTACTTTACTCAATATCTCACGGACGAAGTCAAGTTCTTTGTGTTTTTCATTGGACAAGGCGCGCTGCAATATCCATTTGGCGACTTTCGGACTTTGATGTTCATTGAAATCTGACAATCGAATGAGCGAATAACTCCATCGCTGTCGCTGATAAGCTTTTTGTATGGCAGTCGCCGTTTGTTGATGGCGGTAAAGTGTGCCGGTGTAGATTTGATCGAAGCGCATATTTTGCTCGACGAGGTAGTTGGCGAGCAGTTGCGCTTGTTGCAGACCGAGTGGGGACAGTTCGTCGTAGTTGGCTTTGCCTAAGGAAGCTTGTGCGTGTCGGATGACGGTTAGTTGACTCAATGTTGAGATTTTTTGTAGAAAAGGATAAACTTGGAATATGGGATTGGTTTTAGAAATTCAAAATTATAAATAAGTATTTCACATTTCTAAGAGAAGTTCAAATTGCATCAAAACTAAGCTAGCATCTTTACCGTTTTCAATTAATCAACCATTAAGAGCTTGTTGGGGAATTTTGCGAACTGATTTTCAATGATTTATGGTTCTGACTAAGGATTCAAAATCGAGTTTAGCGAGCTAAGTGAGATTTTTAAGCCGACGGCAGGTTCAAAAAGCATTGGAAATAAGGAAGCA
>JBCDHX010000111.1:0-19675 GCA_038749535.1 Bacteroidota bacterium | reverse complement strand
TTTCAGACCAATTCAAGCCTTACTCGACAAGGTCGATCATGCTTTTCGCTTGCAGGAAAGTTTTGTCACCTAGAGTGATTTTTTGAATAAAAAGACTGAAGTTAACTGTATGTAAATGAGCGACTTATAATTTTAAAAAATCAAAAATATTTCTTTTCATCAAAAATATTTACTTCTTTCAAAAACCAAATCTTGACCAAGCTGCGTATATGTTTGCAGAGATGCGGTTAATATCTACTCTCTATTTTACTTTTATAATCTCAGTTACAGATTTGCATTAAAACAAGTGAACTTATTGATAACTTAGCCAGTTGAACACTATATATCTACCACCTAATTCAACTTTTGAGCTTGAGCACTATAGATGACCAGAAAATAGTGGAATTGTTATCGACAGATGCACGAGCAGCTGTCGGGCTCATCCTATCAAAGTATGGTGCGGCTTTGCAGGGCGTTATCTTTGAGGTCGTCAGATCGCAGGAAGTAACAGAAGAAGTATTGCAAGATGTCTGCATCAAAATATGGAAGAAGGCAGCGGATTACGATACTGAAAAGGGTCGTCTTTTCACTTGGTTGCTCACTATTGCTCGCAATACTGCTATTGATAAGACACGATCTAAAGAATTTCGACAATCGAAACGTTCAGATCATTTCAGCGCATCTTTACACAACGATATCACCCTCAGCGAATCTTCAAAACATAAAGATGTAGGACTGTACCGAGTAGTGGAAGGATTGGAGGAAAAATACAGTCAACTTGTCCATTTGCTTTACCTCAAAGGATACACACAAAAGGAAGCTGCGGATGAGCTAAAAATTCCACTGGGGACAGTCAAGTCAAGAATCCGAATCGCATTAAGAGAATTGCGAAAAATTCTTTCAGTTGCTACTATTTTACTTATCACAAAAATTATTATTGAGATAGTCAGTCGTCAATGAACGTAAAAGAGTACATATCATCGGGCATACTCGAGTTGTATGTTTTGGGTAGCTTGTCGGAAACGCAACGCAAAGAGGTAGAGCGTTATGCGTCTGAGTACCCTGAAGTGAGGGCTGAACTAGACAAGATTGAGCAAACCATCATTAAATATGCGCAGTCTAAAGCAATTCCAGTTAGCTCAGCTCAACAGGTCAATATTCTGGATGCCATAGATAAACTTAATAACTCTACAACCAATTCTGATGGTCAAAGTGCGACCAATGCCTCTAAATCTTGGCAATGGATACCTTTAGCAGTGGCTATCTTAGCTATCGGAGCTGCCATTTACTTCTTTATTCAGCAACAACAACTAGCTACTGAACTATCTTCAATTCAATCAGAAATGGCTACCCAAACTGCTGCTTGTGACTCCCTGCAAGGGCGCACTGATATTTTGGAGAACCAACTGAATGCTCTTTTTAATCCTGCGACTGATGTCCTGATTTTGGAGCAAGAAGACACGGAGGATTATGCTGTTTTATATCGTAATCTACGAGATGAACTTGCTTATTTAGACATTAGTAAATTACCAACGCCACCCACAGGTAAGCAATATCAGCTTTGGTATATCAGTGAAGGAACGCCAAGTAGCATGGGCGTATTTGACTTGGGAGAGTCGCTACTCGAAATTGATCTTATCCTCGACGCCCAAGCTTTTGCGATCAGTCTAGAAAATACTGGTGGTAGCCCAACACCTACGGATGTTCGGTTTATAGCGCAAGTGTAGTTTAAGCTTTTTGAGATAGTTTTCGTCTAAAAAATGACGATTTATAAATCCTTCTTTGCCTATCTTTGTCGATCTAACAAAACCAATCCTTTTCGCTTAGTTGATTAAGCCTACAATTAAAGAAATATGCCTTTAGATCAAGTGGATGTCGATAAACTGCCTGTGGATGGTCAAGAGAAAGAGATGACTTTTTTGGAACATCTGGAAGAGCTGCGCTGGCATATTGTGCGGTCTGTGGTGGCTGTGACAGTCATTGGTGTGGTGGTCTTTTTGTCGAAAGATCCAGTGATGAAAATGGTCTTTGCGCCTCTCAATGAGACCTTTGTGACTTATGGTGTGCTTTGCGATATTGTCAAAGCATTTTATGCAGAAGGCACTTGTATGACACCGCCTGACATCGAAATCATTACGCCTAAGTTTGGAGAAAAATTCATCACTTTCCTTAAAATTTCTATCGTTCTAGGCGTTGTGGTCGCCTTTCCATACATTTTTTGGGAGTTTTGGCGATTCATCAAGCCTGGCTTGTACGACCAAGAGCGAAAAGCAGCGCGTGGTGTCGTTTTCATCTGTTCTGCCTTGTTTTTGACAGGTGTCTTATTCGGCTATTTTATCATTGCGCCTTTTGCAGTGACGTTTCTAGCAGGGTTCGAGATTGAGCAAATCACAACCACTACAGCCTCTTTATCTTCTTATGTTACCTATCTGACTATGTTTACAGTCCCTGTGGGCATTGTGTATGAGCTACCTGTTGTGGTGTTTTTCTTATCCAAAGTAGGTTTGGTAACACCAGAGTTCATGCGCAAATACCGCCGTCATGCTTTCATTTTGATTTTGGTAGCTGCTGCAGCGATCACACCACCTGATGTTATTACGCAGTTTTTGATCGGTGTGCCACTTTACTTTTTATATGAGATCAGTATCATTATCTCCAAGCGAGTGGTGGCTAAGCAAGCTAAGGAGTGGGAAGAAGAAGGAAAGGCACTGAGTAAACAATGACGCAGCTTTTTATATTCAATATTTTTGGAATCGTGACTCTGACAGTCTGATCTAAGTACTTTTCAATGACGAATGACGAGTGACGAATTACTTGCAACTCGTCATTCGTCATTTTCTAATTCGTAATTCAAAGAAATGACTCGACTCTCCTCCAATTGGACACTATTTTATAAATTTTTCATTCCTACTTTCTGGATTGTTTTCGGTGGTGCTTGTTTAGTCGCTGTCTGGAAACTAGGCATCACGCTCGCGCCAGGTATCTCGCCGCGCAGTTTTGCTTTGATCTATACTGTGAGCTATTTGGCCGGCATTGGCTTTTTATACGTATTTGTGATGCGACTCAAAAGAGTGGAAGTAGACCATCAATATGTTTACGTCACCAACTACTTCAAAAACTACCGCTATCCGCATCGCGACATCGACTACATTCAAGATAGCAAATTGCCATTTTTCGGTCGTGCTTATTTGCAGCTCAAAGCACCTGGCTCTCTAGGCTACCGTATCACCTATCTTCCAGTCAAAGGCTGGCTAGAAGACTTCCTTCGTGAGCATTCCGAATCGACTCTAGAGGTGCGAGAAGGCTGAAAACGCTAGGATTTTGGTCACTTTCCATTCCCAAGTTCACAATCTTTTGCAAACCAATAAAATTAAGCTACTTTTGCCCTCCAATTTGGAAAATGAAGGGTGCAATCGCTTGTCTATCTATGATTTACGTGCGTTGTATATGGGAAATTAGCCAGCGAATAGACACAAAAACAAGCTACTTCCTATCCTTGAATTTGACCAATAATTATTTAAACATAAAATTATAATCAAACTATGGGGCAAACAATCACTATGCTGGTGCCTGCCTTAGGTATTATAGCCTTGCTATACACTTTCGTCCGATCTGCTTGGGTCTCAAAGCAAGAAGTAGGATCAGCTAAAATGGGTAACATCGCCGACGCAATTGCAGATGGTGCGATGGCATTTTTGAAAGCAGAGTATCGTATTCTTGCCATTTTTGTGGTCTTGGTAGCGGTGCTATTGTTCTTCAGTGGTACGTCTTCAGCAGACAGCAGTCCACTCATCGTTCTTTCCTTTGTCTTGGGTGCACTATGTTCTGCACTAGCAGGTTTTATCGGTATGCGTGTCGCCACAAAAGCGAACGTTCGTACGACCAATGCAGCACGCGATAGTTTAGGAAAAGCCTTGGAAATCGCCTTCTCCGGTGGTTCTGTCATGGGTATGGGTGTTGTCGGTCTAGGTCTTTTGGGTCTAGGTAGTTTGTTCTTAGTTTACAATAATTTGGATTGGGACATCAATAAGGTGATTACTGTTTTAACAGGATTCTCTTTTGGTGCCTCTTCTATCGCCCTGTTTGCGCGTGTAGGTGGTGGTATTTACACCAAAGCAGCGGATGTAGGTGCTGACTTGGTCGGTAAAGTAGAAGCTGGTATCCCTGAGGATCACCCATTGAACCCTGCAACCATCGCGGATAATGTAGGTGACAACGTAGGTGACGTGGCCGGTATGGGTGCTGACTTATTTGAAAGTTATGTCGGTTCCATCATTGGTACAATGGTACTGGGTGCTGCATTCATCGGTGTTGTTGGTTTTGAAAACACTAATGATTTTGATGGATTGAATGCGGTCTTGTTGCCATTGGCTTTGGCTGGTGTCGGTATTTTGACTTCTATTTTGGGTACATTCTTTGTGAAAGTAAAGGAAGGTGGAGATCCTCAGAAAGCATTGAATAGAGGTGAATTTATCTCTGCGGCTTTGATGTTGGCAGCGACTTTTGGAATCACTCAAATCATGTTGCCTGAAACTTGGGAGTTTCGTGGTGTAGAATACTCTTCTATGGGTGTCTTCTGGGCAGTTATCTTTGGTTTGGCAGCAGGTCTTTTGATCGGTTTGATTACAGAATACTATACCGGATTTGGTACAAAACCAGTAAAATCCATCGTCGATCAGTCTATCACAGGTGCGGCAACAAATATCATCGCAGGTCTTGGTGTTGGTATGCAATCTACGGCTATTCCGATCATTATTTTGGCAGCAGCGATTATCGGTGCGAACGAAATGGCAGGTTTATATGGTATTGCGATTGCAGCAGTTGGTATGTTATCGAATACAGGTATTCAGTTGGCAGTAGATGCTTACGGACCTATTTCTGACAATGCTGGTGGTATCGCAGAGATGAGTGATTTGCCACCGGAAGTACGTGAGCGTACAGACAAACTAGATGCAGTAGGAAATACGACAGCAGCTATCGGTAAAGGTTTTGCAATTGGGTCAGCAGCTTTGACGGCTTTGGCATTGTTTGCAGCTTTCATGACGACTGCTCAGATCAATAGCATTGATATTTCTAAGCCAGTTGTGATGGCTGGCCTCCTGTTGGGTGGTATGTTGCCATTCTTGTTCTCGGCATTGTCGATGAATGCGGTCGGTCGCGCAGCGATGGATATGATTCAGGAAGTGCGTCGTCAGTTCAAGACCATTCCTGAACTAACCGCTGCCTTAGATGCGATGAAGCGCAATGAAGATACGGACTTCAATACTTGGAGTGCAGAAGATCAAGCGATCTTCAATGCCGCAGAAGGTAAAGCAGAATATAGCAAGTGTGTTGAAATTTCAACTCAGGCGTCTATTCGTGAGATGATCGTTCCAGGTTTGATTGCGGTGATTTCGCCTGTTGTTGTTGGCTTCTTGGGTGGAGCTGAGATGTTGGGTGGCTTATTGGCAGGTGTGACTGTCGCTGGTGTTTTGATGGCGATTTTCCAGTCCAATGCTGGAGGTGCTTGGGACAACGCCAAGAAAATGTTTGAAGATGGTGTGGACATCCAAGGTCAGAAATACTACAAGAAATCTGAGCCACACAAAGCAGCCGTAGTCGGTGACACTGTGGGTGATCCATTCAAGGATACATCAGGTCCTAGTTTGAATATCTTGCTGAAATTGATGTCTGTGGTAGCATTGGTGATTGCGCCGCTGATCGCTGTCGATTTGAAAGAAGAGGTAGGTCAGGAAACTACTCCTCAGCAAGAGCAAATTGGGGAATTACAGACGACTGACTTGGAAAGTGATTATCGTGTAGAGTAAGACTTGGTCCGAGTTTAGTAGAAAATCTGATTTCTTATAAATTATAACAGAGCCGATTCGCTTTTGGGTGGATTGGCTCTTTGTAATTTTATACACTACTACTCCAACAAAAAATACCCTAGCTTCACCTCCAACGCACTCATCACACCCAAATGATTGCGATGCCGCACCCCGATCTGATAGTCATTTGCTTCCAAGCCGAAAAAATGTAAAATAGAACTACCCTCTGTATTCAAAATATCACCATCGCGCTGCACCAAAGCCGCTTGCGTAGCTACTTTTGAGCCATTCAAATATAAGTCTATCAAGACCCAATCAACGATCGCGTCACTGCCCATAACTTGTAGCAAACTGTTGTTCGTGATGCTTTCTGTCCCACTGTGTTCAGCATAAGGCTGCGTAAGTGGAAGTTGATTAAGCTCGCGGAGGTCATCGCGCATCTCTGTTGCCTCAAAGACGCCTTCCAAACTGACTTTTGCTGTCAACTGGACAAAATGATCGCTATCGGCAGCATCATAGACATAAAATTCGTCGATGCCAACGCCTTCTTGTCGAGTAAAGCGATCACTATTGAATTGCCAACGAAAACGAATAGTAGAAGCCGTCACCGGGATGGGATGTCGAGCGATCTGCCAACCGTCAAGTGTGCCGTCCCAGACTTTCGCACCACCTGCATTATTGTACCACTGATGGCCACTACCGTTGTTGCCGAGTACCGTCCAGTTTTTGCCATTGGTGCTATACTGAATGCGAACGAAGTCATAGAGATTGCTGGGTGTTTCTTCATTGTCTTCTATATCTGAATGTAACGCAAAAGCCAATGTAGGCGCAGCCATCCCACTCAGATCAAAGCAAGGTGTGTGCAGCAAACTCAACCCGGCATTGCTATAATCATCATCCAGATCAGTCACCCAAGCTTGAGTGCCATCAGCAGCAGTATTGATGAGGTTATTATTCGGAGTGCCCCGCTCCCAATCATCATTTTTACCGTCTGTCCACCAATTGTCATCTGCCATTTCAAAAGTAGCACGATAGGGAAAAGTATCGACCACTTCACCAAAAACAGATACACATCGCGCCACAGATCGCAGTCCACGAATACCACTCGAATGAACCGCCTGCACACTATAGCAGTGATAGCTACCATTGACCAAATCGAGTAAATCATAGCTCAGTTGAGTCGTCGTTTGTAGCAGTTGCCATTCTTCATTGATGAGCTCAAAAACCTCATATTGAGCAGCATTATCTGCGGCTGTCCAAGATAAGTTGATGTCACCACCACAAAGCGTCTCAGCCGTCAAAACAGGTCTGCCCATGATGGTAAAATGAGCAGTCGTATCTGCCATAGTTCCGCTTATGTTTTGAATGCGAATTTGAACTTCGTCGGATGCGATATTGGGAATTGTAAATTGATACTGAGTGGCTGTACCTGAAATATTTTGGTCAATAGCTATCCAAGTTCCACCTGCGTTTTCACTATAAAATAGCTCCAAGATATCTGAAGTAATCCCCAAACTATCTGCCCACCGAATCCGTAGATTTTCACCGGGTACAAAAGTTTCTCCGCCCAAAGGATGGCGCAATTCCAGCATCGGACTCGCCCAATCATAAATAATATGAAATGCCTGTTTACCTATCGCAATATCGTGACCACTCACTATGATTTCGTAAATGCCGGAAATGGGCGTTTCTACAGTTACTTGCTCAATATTATTGAGTCGATCTCGCTGTGTGGCGCTTCCTCTGAAAGCCGGTTGATTGACTTGCGTAGCAGTGGTATCGAGCAGCCAAGGATAGTAAATGCTTATATCCGGAGCAGTGATTTCTAGATCGAGATCATTGATGAGCGCCTGAGCAGCGGCAGGTGCAGCAGCCGGATCATTCCAGATGAGCATGACTTTTAGCTGCTCGACGTCGTTGGGGACGCTGATGGAAAAAGTACGCGTTTCTCCTTCGCTCAGACTATCCGTCACATATCTTTGATTGTCAATGATTTTTGCTGACTTTGTCACATCCAGACTCCCAAAACCATAAATGAAGTCAGGTCCTTTATTGCCTAGATCAGTCGCGCCGTTGCACAGCACACCTTTCAGTAAAGTGGCGTCGGGAATCATACCCGGAAATTGTCGTTGATATAGTTCTGTCAGCAGTGCTGCTGCTCCGGCTACGCTAGGTGTCGCAAAGCTGGTGCCGTTGTTATTTCCGTAAGCATTAAGTGTATTTGTGGTGCGCACATTTGTTCCCATAGCGACGATTTCCGGCTTAATACGCCCATCACTGACAGGACCTCGACTGGAACTACTCCAGATTTGATTCAATCCTTGTAGCGCGCCTACGGTCAATACATTTTTGGCAGATTGTATGCTATTTAAAACTGTCCCGAATCCATTAGGATAAGATAAACAAGTCGATGTGCCACTATTGCCCGCCGCTATACAATGTAGCACATTTGGATAATCATTGACCACCTCATCCATGATTTCAGACACCATATCATAGTCACCTGCCGCATCACAAAAATTACCTTCCCAACCTGTGGCATAAGAATGATTGGCGATAGACATATCAAAATTACCATAATAGTCACCTGCTTCTACTATCATATTGGAATAATAGTCAACGATCAGCTCCGTGGCAGGTGCGAATCCTTCTGCTTTGGCATCCAATTTGCCTGTTCCAGCGATAATCCCGGCGACTGTACTGCCATGACTATTGATGTCGATGGTGTCGCTATTGAGCAAACGATCATTTAGATCATAATGACTACGCACTGTACCACCATCTCCTATACCTACGATGACGCCCGTCCCATTGAGTCCCCAACTACTGCTATGTTTGGCATAGGGCGCATGATGAAAAATGAGGTTTTCGCCAATGAGTGGAAATAGTTTTGGTGCAGCCTGAATGTAGGCGACGAAAGGCAGATCAGCGACTTGTTGAATTTGTTTGAGGGAAAGTTGAGCTTGAACGACGGTTTTGGGTAGCTTTTGTTTTGCGGACATCGACTGTATCGGTAAGCTCGCTTTGTCTTTTACTTCATATACTTGAATCCAAACAGTTTGCAGCCCTTCCTGCTGAAGTAGTGCCGGATGAAGTTTATGCTTTGAAGTTAACCAACTCATTTTCTCTATACCCAACTGACTTGGCAGCACTGACTGATGAATTTTGACTACCCAAACATCAGCAGAAATAAGCTGTAGAACGCTGATCTTTTCTTGGATTGACTTTTCAGGTTTCGGGATGACTACACAATAATGCTTCTCATGTAACTGCTCCTGCCAAGTTGACCAATCGGTCACCGTTTTCCATTGCAGCGGAATAGAGGTATTTGTTATTTTTTGTCCAAAACCAACCTTTGTGGAAAAAAGCAGTAGTAAAGCAAGTAAACAATTTTTCATAGCTGTCCTTTTTGATAGAGCGTGAGCGGTAGATCTGGGAATCACATTTTTTTGCTTATCCGGTTTCGGCTTAACAATCATTCACTGTATTCATGCTTATCAATCCTAATTTGATACCTTTGAGGAAATCATATTTTTTGAAATGCATCCAACTTTTTATTTCCTTCAGACTGTCTAACCCCTATCGAAATAGCTATCGGGACGGAATAAGCTATCTAAAGTCTATCTCCGAAGTATCGGAGCAAGCTGTCTAAAATCTCTATCCTTTTGAAAACAGCCTACATATACGATAGTGTGCGCACACCGCGCGGAAAAGGTAAACCGAGTGGTGCGTTATACCAAGTCAAGCCAGTCGATTTACTCAAAGATACGCTACAAGCTATTCAGTTGCGTAATCATTTGGACACTTCTGAGGTATCGGATGCCATTATCGGTTGTGTGTCTCCGGTAGGTGGGCAAGGCTATAATATTGCTAAATCGGCTCTATTGTACGCCAATTGGTCACATCAAACTTCCGGTATACAGATCAATCGCTTTTGTACTTCGGGTCTAGAAGCTGTCAACCTAGCTGCGACAAAAATCGCGATGGGCTATGAGGAATTGATCGTTGCAGGTGGCGTAGAAAGTATGAGTCGAGTGCCACTTCGTAGCGATGGCGGCGCACTCATTAATGATCCAGAAGTCATCAACAGTGTTCGTTATTTGCCGCAAGGTGTGGCAGCGGACTTGATTGCTAGTCTAAACGGTTACTCGCGAGAGCAGCTGGATGCTTTTGCCTTGCAGTCGCATGAAAAAGCATCGCAAGCTCAAGCTAAAGGCTACTTTGATGCCTCTATGATTCCAGTCAAAGATCAAAATGGATTGGTTATTTTAGATCAAGATGAGCACATACGACCGGAGACAGACTTGGAGCAACTCTCCCAACTGACGCCTAGTTTTCAGTTTGCTGGAGAATTGGGTTATGAGACGATGTCGTTGCAAGTCTATCCGCAGTTGAAGCAACTGAATTATGTACATACGGCAGGAAACGCTTCTGGCACAGTCGATGGTGCAGCCTTGATGTTGATAGGGTCAGCAGAAATCGGTCAGCGATTTGATTGGACGCCGCGTGCCAAAATCACTTCCTATGCCATCGCAAGTACTGATCCGACCATTATGCTGACAGGTACGATTCCGGCGACTCAAAAAGTACTAGAACGAGCTGGGATGGAGGTGAAAGATATTGATCTTTGGGAGTGCAATGAAGCATTTGCTGCTGTCGTATTTGCGTTTCAGTCCGCTTTTGACATCGACTTTGACCGCATCAATGTGAATGGTGGTGCTATCGCAATGGGACATCCGCTAGGCGCGACAGGTACGATTTTACTAGGCACTTTGCTGGATGAATTGGAACGGCGTGATCTGAAAACTGGACTGGTAGCGATGTGTGCTGGAGGTGGTATGGGCGTGGCGACAATTATTGAAAGGATTATGTAATGAGCAGCTCTTGACCATGATTTGGTAGCTCACTTTGATGACTTGCATGCTGTGTTATTAGCGATTTACTTATTCGAGAGCAATATCTTTGCTTGGCTATTTATTCTCGCTATTTCAGTCAGCCGAACAAGTTCGGCGACTACAACAAATTTAACGAACTCGCTCAAACACCACCGTCTTCCCCAGAAAAGAAGAACCAATATACCCACGCATATGCAGCTCTCGATTGCCTTTTTCTAACCACATATTGGCATCGTAGGTCTTACCATTTTCAGGATTGTAGACTTTGCCGTTGGTGTATTTGCCGTTTTGGTATTGCATATCGAAAACAAAGTCCATCCCTATGCGGCTGCGCGAGCGTAGTTGTGGATTGGGATTCTTGATGTCTTTTCGGGTCGCGTCGCAGCAGGTCGTTTTGCCGTAAAACTTGCCGTTACGTTTATAGATTTCAATCTTTCCGCCCTTGTCTGGGCTGTAGTAAGTGCCTATTACGTTGTCTGCGGTTTTGGGGATGACAAAGGATAAGCTAATAAGAATCGCAAAAAGTAGAATCTGTTTCATAGCCAATAAGTATTAAAGTGTTCATTGAGATATAGACGTTGAAAATGGAAATTAGGTACACTGGGAGCGCACTAATTTTATAAAGTGAAGAGAAAGGGGATGTTCGGACAGGATTAACGAATAATTCGTTATGCAGACTTTTAATTGTCAAGCAGTGTACAAATCCTAACTCATCTACTCGAATGGATTGTACAGCCGAATACCATCTATTTTGTCAAAATCGCTTACATTTCGAGTAACAACAGTCATATCGTAAACTATAGCAGTTGCTCCAATGATGGCATCAGGTGTCTTGATTTTTTGACCTTGCTTGATCTGAATAGCTTGTTCTTCAATAGCTGGATCTACATAGATTATCTGCGCCGGAGCTAGAAAAGTGCGCATCTCGCTTTCTCCCTCTTTATCTAATGCTCTCCAGCCTAAAAGTTCAATTTTTGTAATGGTCGAAATATGAAAAGAGGTACGAATGATTTCTTCTACGCGCTCCAAATGGTTTGCGGGAATTTCATTGTTTAGGTAGTAAATGATGATATTTGTATCAATTAGAAATCGTTCGTCCATTCGTCACGCATATTTTTGAGTTCTTGCTCAATATTTAAATTATATCGACGGAGCATACCTTTGAATGGAGATGGATCAAAAGGAGGTCGCTTTGTAACCTCAGGATGTTGCTTAGGAACTAGTTGATGCCACAAATTGATAGGAACAATAGCTGCTTCTATTTCCCCCATAGCACTATAAATATATTTGATATTGGCTTGCATATTCATATTTAACAATTAAAAAAGATCAAGCCGTCTTCCGGCGCGCAGGTTTTGAATATTGCTCTACACGACGACCTTCTTTTTGCTGCGGTTTGTAGAGATTGTCGTTCATCCACTGATCGTTGTAGATTTTGCCGAGGTAACGGCTACCATGATCGGAGAATAAAACAACGACGACATCCTCCGCAGTCAACTCATCCTTGATCTCCATAATGGCACGCATAGCAGAACCACTGGAGTAGCCGACAAACAAGCCCTCTTCTTTCGCCAAACGACGCGCAAATTCTGCACTATCCAGATCATTGACTTTTACAAAACGGTCGATGATGTCAAAATTGACATTAGCAGGAATGATGGTTTTGCCGAGTCCTTCTACATGATACGGATGGATTTCTTTCTCATCAAACTCTCCGGTTTCGTGGTATTTTTTGAGCACAGAACCGTAAGCATCGACACCCACGACTTTGATGTTCGGATTCTGCTCTTTTAAATAACGAGAAGTCCCTGAAATCGTCCCGCCTGTACTCGTACAAGCGACAAAGTGCGTAATCTTACCTTCTGTTTGCTGCCAGATTTCAGGACCGGTGCTGCGGTAGTGTGCTTCGGAGTTATTTAAATCATAATTTTGGTTGAGGTAGTAGCCGCCTTCTGTTTCTGCTGCCAATCGTTTTGCCATATTGACGTAGTAGCGAGGATCGTCCGGACCTACGGATGGACAGATGATGACTTTTGCGCCCAATGCTTCTAGCGATTGAATTTTTTCTTTAGAAGTCTTCTTTTTAGTACACAAAATACAATTATACCCTTTCACGGCACTGACCATCGCAATACCGTAACCCGTATTCCCGGAAGTCGCCTCCACGATCGTGCCGCCCGGCTGTAGCCTGCCTGCCGCTTCTGCTTGCTCGATCATAAACATCGCAATTCTATCTTTTGCTGATAAGCCCGGATTCATACCTTCCACCTTTGCATACACAGTTGCAGGTATATCACTAGCGATATTACGAAGGCGAATTAGCGGTGTATTGCCAATCAATTCTAGTACGGAATCACATGTTCTTGCTTGCATAAGAGAAAGATTTTGCTGTATCAAATGTGTGCTATTATATGGTGCTTAGCAAACAAAAGTACGCGATATACTTGTAAGTTTGAAGTTTTGAGGGTTAAGAAATACTCAGATGGACTTCTGCTTGCTTACATATTATTTAGACTGAAGAATAGAAATTGGTCACTCATAGAAGGAAAAGCACTATTTGAAAGTTCATATTTTGTAGTACCTTCAAGCTGAATTTGATTTAATCCACTTTTTCAAGATTATAAAACTAGTACGGAGCTAAAGGTATGTTCAAAGAGGCACATTATGAATCATTTTGGAAGTTAGTCTCTAGCTTGCGTCTATTCAAGATAGGCATACTTGTTATGCTACTCTTACAGGTGATTGTTCTCTTTATTGAATTGCTGATTCCATTCATCACCCGCGCGCTCGTCGATCAAGGTATCAATAATCAGGATATTGACTTCATTTATTTGGTCGGACTTTCTCTGTTTGCGCTGAGTATGGGCAGTATTTTGATTCATGTCTTCAAGGCATGGTTGATGAAGCATATCGGTGTACGTGTGACCATCAACCTACTGAATGCCTTTATGGCGCGACTGCTGCAAAAAAGTATGCTGTTCTTTGCCAAACACTCCTCTGGCGAAATCATCCAACTCGTTAATGACAACCTTCGCGTCGAGCGCTTTTTTACTCATAGCGTTGCTTTTTTGCTAGAGTTGTTGCTCAAGTTGATCGCTTTTGGTGTCGTCCTTTTTCTATTTGATGCGACCATTGCACTCGTTTATTTTATTTCCATTTTAATTGGGTTTGCTTGGGATATTTTATTTCTAAAACAACGCGAAAAACAAGACAAACGCAAGTTTTCAGTCTCTACTACCGTTCGTGGCGACATTGTTGAAGTCGTGCAAGGCATCAATGACATCAAAGTTAATAAGCTTGAGAATGATCGCCTCAGTCGATGGAATAGTATTCAGCACTTTCTGGCGCACACCAATTTGAAATTGATGGCGATTCATCATCAAAATAATACTGGAACGCTCGTCATCAACCAAGTCCGAGACGTTTTTATCATTCTCTTTGCCGCGCTCAGTGTGGTCGATGGAAGGATGACACTAGGTAGTATGTTGGCAGTACAATACATCATAGGCGAACTAAATCGAAAAACAAGCACACTTGTCCAGTTCGTTGCCGAACTGCAGGAAGCCAAGCTCAGCTTTGATCGCCTCAAAAACGTAATGGAGGCGCCAGATATAGAACCCTTCATCGACAATGGCATCGACTACCTACCTGCCAAAGCTAATATCCGCACAGATGATCTTGTTTTTGCTTACGACACGCAGCCCGTTTTGCACCAGATCAACATCGACATTCCACATGACGCCAATGTTGCCATCGTCGGAGAAAGCGGTAGCGGCAAATCTACTTTGGTCAAACTCATTTTGCGACTCCTCTCCCCCACCAATGGACAAATCTATATTGGTGACTATCGCCTGGGACTTATCAATACCGATGTGTGGCGCGATAGTTGTAGTATTTTAATGCAAGAAAGTGTCTTGTTCAGTGCAAGTTTGCGCTATAATATCACTTTGCAAGCCGATGAGGTAAAAGTCGATCCATTATTTCTAGATCGCGTCCTCAAAATGTGCGCACTGCAAGATATTGTCAACAATCTGCCGGAAGGACTAGGTACGAAAGTTGGGACGGGCGGCAAAGCCCTCAGCAAAGGACAAACACAGCGTGTGCTACTCGCTAGAACGGTCTTCCAAAATGCACCTTATCTTATCATGGATGAGCCGACTAGTGCCTTGGATGCTGTCACCGCCTTTGAAGTATTTGAGAGTATCAAAGCGTTCTATGAAGACCGAACAATCATCCTCATCACGCACAAAATCAATATTGCCCGACAAATGGACTTGATTTTTGTGATGGATGATGGGCGCATTGTGGAGCGGGGAACACACGAGGAGTTGATGGCGCAAGAAGGGAAATATTATCAATTGGCAGTGATTAAGTGATGTTACTTCAATTACTTAAAAGCTGCCTATTCAACCTCTCCTGATCTTCTTCGTATGCCTCCTTTTTGTCTATGTATCGTTTAAATTTCTCAATCTCCCTATAACTTGACGCTTTTGGGTGATCATTGATATATGATTCTATATAACGAAGAATCTTCTCGTCTGCACCCTGAAATGACTCTATTACTCTTATTATTTTAAGATCGGTTTTGGGATCTAAATATATCCAGCTCTCCCCAATCTTCATTTCAGGAGGATAGAGCGACCTATAACTCTCATACAGCTCTAGCAAAAGCGGTAAGATAACTTCAGGATACGCTTGATGAAGTACAATTAGGGTTTTGGTAGGGTAGTAACTAGAATTTGATCGTCCTAAGGTCTTGATATCATGTATTTCTTCCTCACAAAATTCTATCCCTGCTTTCAATGCACTTTCGTCCTCACCAAAATACAATAATCCTTCTATAGCACAGAATCGGGTAAAGGTATTTTTGCCATTAGTTAATGATTTAATAATGGGAATATGCTGTCTACTATTCATTAAACAAATGTGAGGAATGGCATGACCTGCCCACGCATCACCTCCCTCCAAGTAGTTGACCAATACTTGCTCGGCAGTATCAGAATCATAAGAAATCTTGTGATCTAGGAAATAGAAATCTCTATTTGTCATCTTCTTAGTTGGAGACATTCTTCGCTCGAAAAAAATTTCCCGTACATCGCAGTGGCAGTCATCGAATAGAGTAGCAATTGTTCTATTGCTAAAATGATCTACATGGACATAGCTTTCCACTTCATAGCAGAAATCCTCTTCATCTTCATAAAAGAAGATTTCGGATTCAAATTCCTCCCTTTCATAATCAGCCAACCTTTTTTTGACATGACGTCTGTAAAATCGTCTTCTAGCTTGCCATACCTTTTTTCGCTGACGAATATCATAAGCAGTCAGTCCTTCAATTCTGTATTGAATATCCACCCTTTCACGTCTAGTGAGTGCCTTCTTAGACAACAGGCGCTGTGATGCCAAAGGTTTTGTTTCGCTTAGTATTGCTATGTCAACGAGTCGCTTCGGTCCCTGAGGATACACCTCCTTTCTGTGGATGATTAAGTCAGTGGTGGTAATCCCCAATTTGTACGTAGATGCAAGTTGGTTGACAGTCGCCTCAATGACGGTATCGTTTGTTATGAATTGATACTCAATCCTGCAGTTGGTAAGGCAAGTATTATCAGAAAAGACCAATTCTATTTTATCAATTAAAATATCTTGACCAAACTCAAAATAATACCAACTACTACCTCGAAGAGACTGCTGCCAACTAGACTTCTTATCCGTTTCTTTGAGCAACTGATCTTCTTCCAGATATTCAGCAGACACGGTCGTGTAGTTTAAATCGGCATAATCATACACAACTTGATCTTGACCAAATACAGCAATAGCCATCAATTGAAAAAAGATCGTCAGCACAATTCCCATCTTCATTTCCATACGTTGAGTGTTAGCATCCAAAAGCTATCTACATATGGCATTAGCAACAATAAGTCCCAAACCAAAATGATAAATTCTGATACGTCAAATTGGAGGACTTCATCTACAGACTATATGACAAAGTATCGAGTTAAAGCCCTCATCTAATAAGCATCTCGTATTTAGCTAAACGTCATTTTACGTCTCTCGCTGCTCCCGCTTCAATCTCGCCTTCACTTTCCATGGCGCATCAATCTGCCAATCGCCAGCCATAATACAACCATAAGGCAGAATTTTATCGACCACTTCGCCTAGCCCAAACTCCTTCATTTGCGCTTGAACGTGTTGCGCATTCTTGTACGCACTCGGCAGCTCCGAAATATCAATATGATCAGAGAAGAATCGAATGTCTAAACCTTCCGTTTCCTCTGCAAATAGCTGCTCTTTCGTTTTTCCTGACATATTGCGCTTATGCTGCGATCTGCTGATGTTTCTACCTGCTCCATGAGGCGCGAATCCCAAATTGCTTTCCGTCGTCTCGCCTTTCACGATCAAAACAGGTTCACTCATGTTCAGAGGAATCAATCGTAAACCGTCTTGTGAATCGGGTACAAACTTGTCTACTAAAGGTGTCGCTCCTTTGGCGTGATAGAAAATATCTCCATCTTTGAACACAAAGTTATGCTCATTCCAAAACCTATTGACCACATCAATTTTCAATCCTCGAAGCGTCGCATCATGAATGACGGTATGGTTCAGTTTTGTCCACGCTCGAACGGTTTGTAGCGCTTCCCAATACGTTTGTCCTTCTTCGGTCTCAAAAGGAATCCATGCATTCTTAGGCAACGTTTTCGGGGAAATTTCCTTTCTGAAATACTCCGCCACTTTCATGCCCGTACTATACAGATTAGCTCCAAATCCTCGACTGCCATGGTGTGTTACCATCATCGTTTCGCCCGTTTGCTCAGATCGACCGATAAATAGAAAATGGTTGCCATCGCCTTGCGTACCCAAATGACTTTTGGCAAGACTCAAGCTTTTCTCTGTATTCAGATAATAATTTGCTTTGATGCGATCTTCCAATTCTGTCGGTAGCTCGAAACGATCTGCTCTTCCGCCACCGCCAAAGTGCGTCACTGATTGCGCCATATCCAATACGATTTTCGGGTCGGTATGCCCAAAATTGGTCATCATGACAGAGCAACAAATATCCGCACTATGCATAGCTGGATGAATGGCATTTTTAGCACCAACAATTCCGCCCACTGGAATTTGACCTTTCGCACCTGTGGGGCAAGCATCTGGCATGACCGCCCCGCTCACCAATGTCGGTGTTTTCATCAATTCTTCCATCGTTTGGGAGACTTGCCTTACATTTTCTTGCTCTACAGGGGATTTTGCTCGGATATTTCTGTGATAAGGGATTGGCTTCTCAAAAGGCTCCACGATTGTCGGTCGCACGGAATGAATATAATCAACGAGTGCTGCTTCAGATAATTGATGTTGGTTGGCATATTCGATGACTTCGCCAAACCATTTGGCTGGCTTGAAGCCCAATTCTATCAATGTTTTTCCTGTGACCATGTTTTCGGTTTTTTAGTGTAACTGTTTTTTGATTTTTATAGTTCCTGTTTGTCTTAGGTAGGTTGTTGTTTTTGTTAGAGCATCTACATTTTGTCATTTGCCAATACGATAATGAGACCAAAGCTTAAGAAACGGATTGTCGAATTTTGCAGTCTAGTCGACTCCAAAAATGATCTTTTCACTATGATCTACCTTTACTTCAGGCGCTGTGCTTTGCCTTTTTAAATGTGAATTTATCGCTTCTGATCTCGAAAACCTTTTTGAAAAGGTCAGTTGTATTCACATCTTCTGCTAGAGTTTTCAGCCTATGTTGTCTTTTGTAATCCACAAAACCATAAAATTTCAAGAATCGCTCAAAATATCTAACAGTATAGCATAGCGCTAAGCTTTCCTCAGGCGAACTATAGTAGGAATTGGAAAAAGATGCTAGAATGGAAGGAAAGGCTTGCACTTTTTTATCTACATAAAATTCCACTTTCCTAGTTTCTTGACCATATCTCAAGAGTAGATAAAGTGTATAGCCAAATGTTTGGGTTATGAAAACATCTTCTGCAAAACCGTCATGATAGCCTAAGTTGAATTTTTGAAAATTGGCCTTGAAGATTAATTGTAGGATTTCAAAGTAGTTTTCTTGCGCTAATAACTTTTGCCCTTTGGTGGTCAGTGATAATTTGTTATGCTTCTTTTTCGTCAGACCTGCGAAACCGCTTATGATCTTCAAATTTTGCAATACTACGCTATCACCTTCTCTATTCAGTTTAACAATACCCTTTTCAATCATTTCTTCTGCGATATAACCTTTTTGATACAACTCTAGACAGATTTTTCTAGGTAAGTTGCCTTTGGCAGTTAGCTTGAGTGTCTCTGTTTGCTTGACTATGTTTAGATAGTCGATGGTTAGCTTTAAAAAGGGTATTTGCGACAATGTATCATCCGAAACTTCTTTTCGGAATCCAATAGGAGCGTTTTCTTCAAAAGTTGAGTAAATGATCATAGAAAGATCCTCTGGCGATAGGTTATCAATGACAGGATTCGGCGTAGAATTGAAGCTTTGAAATTTCTCTTCTAATGCTTTTTGAAATGCTTTGAAGATTTCGTCTTGTTGGTTCATAATTGTCAATTGAAGATGTAGGTATGTATAATCGTTCCTTCACGCCCATCTTACCCTAGTCTTAGCCACAGTTTTTAATATAGTCGATTCCAAAATTTTGTGAGATTATTGATTTTATTCAACTTTTCTATTTGGTTAAACTTCAGTATTCCAATTTTTTGTCGTTTTAAATTCAAGACGTTTTTATCTAATTTTCTCGGCTGATGTCTTAAACCGTAGTATCCAAAATTCTCAAATCTATTTCTACCAAATTCAGCCCCAAAATCGCAGATTATTGTAAAATGTTCGTTGTATAAATTTCCTTTTTCAACTTCTTTGATAAGTAGTTGAGGGTAAATAAATTCCCTTTCTGACCGAGCAGGTTTTTCGTTCAGATGAGGCGAAAAATATAGACGATGCCTATCGGCGAGGCTTTTCAACGAAATATGAGCGGAAAAAATGCCGTCATGAAATCGGAA
>JBCDHX010000110.1:0-19789 GCA_038749535.1 Bacteroidota bacterium | reverse complement strand
TTTGGGGCAATGCCAAAATGAATAGCCCGTCGGCTTTGCCTGTCCCGACTCTCGGGGAGACAAATACCATGCTCATGTCGCTGAAAAATTGAATCATTTGATAAATCAAAGAGCAAAAAGGAATTTGATGCGTTTGCCCTGTACTTAAGTAGGTAACGATGATTTCTTTCTGCACTATGCTATATCTATGAACCGCTTTCTATCTTCTTTCCTTCTGTTCTTTTCTTGTTTCACTCTTTCCGCCCAACCCGACACTGTCCGTATCGGGATGTTCGTCAATGACTTATTTGACTTGAATCTGAGTGAGCGCAGCTTTCATGCGGACTTTTGGTTGTGGGCAAACTATACGGACTCCACGCTCGTCCCGCTAGAAAGCATCGAACTACCCAATGCCAAAGAATACGCCGCCGACTTGACCTATGTCGAACAAAAAGAAGACCTCTTCTGGGCAAGCAAAAAAGTACAAGCTGCCTTCAAGAAAGACTGGAACATCACCAATTTCCCTTTCGACGTTCAAGTGCTCAAGATTGAGATTGAGGAAAGTGATATGGACGTCAACGATCTGGTCTATGTTGCAGATACCGAAAATACGCAATACTACGATCAGATCAGCATTTCTAATTGGGACATCGAGCGATTCGGGATCGAAACGTCTGCCATCGAATATCCGACGACTTATGGCGACCCTTCACTGTCCGGCAGTAGCACGTATGCGAGAACGATTGCTTTTTTCGTCATCAAACGCAAGAGTTTAGGGCTGTTTTTTACTTTATTTACAGGTGTCTACGTGGCATTTTTTATCTCCGTATTGGTCTTTTTTATCGATCCTATTTTTGTCGATCCACGCTTTGGACTATCCGTCGGTGGGTTGTTTGCAGCTGTCGGAAACAAGTATATTGTTGACTCCATTTTGCCTCAATCGACTGCTTTTACGCTTGCCGATAAGATACATGTGATGACCTACTTCTTTTTGTTGGTTTGCATCATTATTTCGGTTATTTCATTGCGTCTTTGGAAGAATGGAAAAGAGCAAAAGTCGAAGCGGCTGGATCGGATTTCGTTTTGGCTGGTCACATCTTTATATGTAGTGTTGAATATTATTTTCATCTGGCAAGTTCAGGGTTGATATATTTGCCAAAAATTCAATACTATGAAGCGTCGTAACTACTCATTTATGCTGGCTATTTTTTTATTGGTTTTTACAGCCTGCGAAGAAGACGAACTCATCATTCCCGATGAAAACAGAACGTTCGGTATCCGACATGACCGATCGCTGGCAGAGTATGAAGCATTGGTGACGAGTACCAATAAAAATCTACCTGATTTTTCCTCTGTTTTCAGCTTTCAATACAGCCTAGACGGCAGCAACAATCAAGAATTTACAGCGACAGGTACACTTATCGACGACAACTGGATATTGACTGCCGGGCACAATTTTTTTGTTTCCGATGAGCAAGATAGTCCTGCACCTATTCGTGGCATTACTATCTTACAAGGCAATGATCCCAATACGCCCGATGCGTCTTATGAAGTTGCAGAGCTGGTTTTTCATCCAACTTGGCTAGTTGCAGATGATTTTTTCAATGGTAATGACTTATGTTTGGTCAAATTGAAAACGCCCATCACCGACATCACGCCAGCAACATTATTTACAAAAAGCAATGAGTCACTGGGCGACTTGGTTTGGTTTTGTGGATTTGGCGATTACAGCAAACTAGACGGGCAAGATATTGATTTACTATCCAAAAAACACGCTTCTGAAAACCGACTAGATCGAAAAGTCAACGGCATCACGACTACTTTTAGTGGCATCAATTATGAGGGTGGCTTATTGGCATTTGATTTCGATCATCCGCTGGGGTCGATCAATACATTGGGAGATGAAATCATCAACGAAGAGGAACAATTGCTAGGGGCAGGCAATAGCACAGCCGAAGCACTAGATTTTGAGGGAACAACCGTACAAGGTGATAGCGGCGGTCCATTGTTCTTGAAAGATGGTAATACCTGGAAAGTAGCAGGTGTACTTTCAGGCGGTGTCAGCGATCCAGTAGCGGAGCATGAAGATGGTAGCTACGGTGATATTAGTGTTTTTGCGCGTGTGTCGCAGCACATTGACTGGATAAGGTCAGTAGTAAGATGATAAAATGCCAATTCTGTCACCTTATCCCCGGAAATCGCGCCCCATCTGCCTGATTCCTGATACTCGGTATTCGAATAAAATCTAGTGGCGTATCTTTCACGCCTATCGTCAACGTATATGCATTCCGAGTGGGAAACCACTGAAACTGCAAATCCCAACAATGCAGATTGCGACCCAATCCAAAAGAAGGGTAGGAGAAGCCTTTGTTTTTGAAGTCATAGCCGAAGTTGCCGACATTGAGTGACCAGTTTTGGGTCATTTGGATGCGTCCTTGTACGTTGATGCTGTTGGTGCGAATGAGGAGCGTATCGCCCTCTGGCATACCGAGATACTGAGCGGCAAAGTTGTGATTCAAACGGAAATTGGCTAACCAATCCCCCAAACTTTCATAGTCGTTGACGCGCTGTGGCTCTTCTTCTCGTCGATCAGGTCTATCACCGCCGACTCCGCTACCTGTGTCAAAGTTACGGTCACTTTCTTTGCCTTCAAAAAAGTCGCGAATTTGTTTGACCGACAGACGCGTACTGACTTGTAGATTGGCTTGATCGAAACGTAGCAAACTACCACCCGGTGTACTTCTGTAAAAAGTATTGATGCGCCGAGAACCAGTTTCATTTAGGGCATATGGACTCCATCGAGCACTCAATTGTATGCTTGTGATTCCTTTAAAGAGCCGTGTCACGCCTCGCGCATTGATGTCACTAAAATTCAAGCTATCAGCTGCCAAATTATAGTTGCCACTGATGACAAAATTTTCAAATAGCTTCAATTTCTTTTCTGTCGAATCCTTTTTGGAGAAATATTTGGCTTCATAAATATTGTTCAAGGAGTAGCCTATAGAAGCACGTGACTCTCCTGATGGTGCTCGGAAAAGAGCACCTCGATAAGGCGAAAACTCTACCTCACGAATGCCATTACTGGTCTGTTCAAAGTAGGAATCTGTATAGTCAAATCGACCTTCCGTGTAGTCCGGCGACCAATTCATAGATACCGATGGACGCAGCGTGTGTCGGATGCCGCGTAGCCATTTCCCTTTAAAATTGAGGGTGCGGTAAAGCGTTGTGGTCAGGTTGACACTTGCACCCAACTCATGTATCGGTCGAATCTCGGAAAGTGTGTCTGTGATGACTTGCCCAAAGCTTAGTATTCGCTCAACAATCTCCACCTGACTCGAATCGAACTCATTATAGAAAGTATCAAAGACCGTTTTTGGCTCATTGAGGAAGCGCGTGTCTATGATGCTGTTGTTGTAAGCATTGCGGTAGTTGATACTTGGGGTGACGCTGATGTACTTGAAGAGCTTGATCGACGTATTGGCGGTAGCGCGTTGTTCTGCTCCGAAGCGCAGATTTCGATTAAATTCCTCACTATCGAAAAAGCGCGATAAGGTATCTGAACCGACCACCGTAGCGCGGATTTCATTCTGATAACGAAAAGCAATTTGCTCATACCAACGCTCCTTGCGACTTTCGCCTTCTTTAAATTTTCTACGCTTGAATGGATAAATCGTCCGTGTCTGAAAATTGAACTGCGGAAAGTTGATGGTCATCTGTCCACTACGCGCATTCTGAGAGTGGGTCAAGGCGACGGAAAAGTCAAATGGCTGTTCTCGAAAGCTTTGATTCAGCGAAAAGTTAGAGTTAAAAGCATTCTGCAGTACGCTTTGTGCATCATTGAAGTTTTGACTCTGATAACTATTGAATTGTATATTGATATTGCCACCAATGCGACGTGTGGGATGTGCTCCGGCAGCTTGATTCAGATTGACACGGAAGGCAATGGACGGGTCGTAACTAACGACGCCTTCGTTGTTTTCGCTGCGCTGTCGTGCGTAGTTCATATTGACGCTGCCGTTGTATTTGTAGCGTCTTCTAAAGTTGGCAGTCATTCCTAGATCAAATGTTCCCTTCAGGTAGATACTGCCTCTTGCCACTAAATCCAAGTAGTCATTGACCGGAAAATAATATTGAATATCTCGGAGTCCAAAACCCCAAGCTTCTGAGTATTCATAGTTGCGTGGGAAGATCAATCCGGCGGTATTCGTTTCTGCATTGGTCGGGAAGAAGGCAAATGGTAGATAGAGCGGTGTCGGTACGCCGGCAACTTCTAGACGCGAAGGACCCGCGATGATCATTTTATTGGGAATGACTTTCTGTTTTGTACTACGAATGCCAAAATGAGGCACAGGATGATTACAGGTCGTGAAAATGGCGTCTTCACTATACACAACGTCTTCTGTATACGTGCTATCAGAGTCCACTACTGCCTTTTCTGTACGTACGAATTTAGATTTTGTCCCTAATACATACAGATTCTGCTGCGTCGTCGTTACCTCGTAGATGATACCTTTAGAGGTCTCGAAGTTATAGCGCATTCGCTTAGCAGTGAAGTTCTGTTCTTGGTCTTTAAATTGAGGGAACTGCCCGATATTTCCGGTACTATCTATAAACCCTTCTGCGAATACTTCATCGCTCGCCCAGTCCAAAACAATATAGCCAGCTTCTATCGTCATCGTTTCATATTCGACTTTGGCAGCACCGTAGAGATAGACTTTTTCATTGGCGATGTCATAGATCATGGAGTCTTTCGCGCTATAATTGACGGGCGCGTCCAGTCCGGTTTTTGAGATCTTGACACTGTCCGTAGGCGGCTGAAAAGTAGCCGTTTCGTAAGTCTGAGCGGCTATTGCGCTATCGCGTGCCGACATATAAAATAAGCTATCCGTTTTAGTTGTATCTTTGACAATAGGTGTCGTCGAAATCTGAGCATATAAACCGAAGGCAGACAGCAGCAGCCCCACCATCAACATAGTTCGTTGATAGTGAGCGATTAGCTTCTGTTTTTTCAATGGTTTATATATTTGCATGATTTTTATCTGGACATTAGACCATAGATATTAGACGTTAGACTTGATGATCGACAACCGATTACACACATCCAAAATATTATGATACAATCATTGCTACTTTCACTAACGCTGGCTCTTTTTTCATCGCCGCTACCACATCTCCCTTTTAACTTTTTCTTCACGCAATCCGAGACAGCGATCCACACTCACCATGCTACTTGTACTCATCACCATTTTCATGCTGCACAAAAAGTCGAATTTGGCGAAGCGATGGGCAAAGTTATCAAAGAACAGCTCAATACCTACGAAATTCGGACTTTGGTACTCGATCCTGGTCATGGGGGCAAAGATCCTGGTTGTTCCGGTAGCAGCAGCAAGGAAAAACACATTGCGCTAGCCGTTGCTCAAACCTTGCGCGATCAGCTCAAAGCAGCTTATCCAGAACTGAACGTCATTATGACCCGCGACAGCGACGAATTTATTCCCCTCAACGAGCGCGCCAATATCGCCAACCGCAACAAAGCCGACCTGTTCATTTCCATCCATTGTAACTATATTCCAAAGTATTTTGGCACGAAAGGAACAGAGACTTATGTATTGGGTCTGCATCGTGCCGAGGACAACTTGAATGTCGCCAAACGTGAAAACTCTGCCATTTTATACGAGCAAGACTACGAGCAAACGTATGACGGATTTGACCCTGACTCTGACGAGGGACATATTGTACTGTCGATGTATCAGAGCGCTTTTTTGGAGCAAAGTATTTTGTTTGGTTCGCTGGTCGAAAATCGTTTTGCAGAAGCCGCACAGCGTAAAAGTAGAGGTGTGAAGCAAGCTGGATTTCTGGTGCTGCGAGAAACAGCGATGCCGAGTGTACTGGTCGAGACTGGATTTTTGAGCAATAAATCAGAAGAGCAATTTCTGAAATCCAAAAGCGGACAAATCGAAATGGCAAATGCTATATTCGAAGCCTTTGAATTGTATAAAAATACCGTAGAAGGTAAAACGACTAGTCCCATCGTTGCGAGTTTACAAACATCGACACCTCAGGAGTATGCTACTGCACCACAAACATCACAGATGACAACAAGAGGCATCGATCTGCCTAAAAGAACCACCTCTACGCCCGTAGAAGTCCGTCAAGTCAAACGCAATGTAGAAAAGGAACTGCCAACCGAAGCCGTCACTAGACGATCTGCTCCGACAAAAGTCAATGTCAGTCCACGAGCAGGCGCACTAGAAGAAAAGCCGACCACCAAATCTGATAGTCCTATCCAATATCGCGTCCAAATCGCCGCCTCCAAAGACAAGGTCAATACGGCAGAACAACGCTGGCGCGACATTCCCTACATCGTAGAAATCATCTGGGAAGATGGCTACAATAAGTATCAAATCCGCAACCTCAATTCGTTCGAAGCTGCTGATAAAGTACGTATCGAAATGCTGCATAAGGGATTTATGGGTGCGTTTATTGTTGCTTTCCAGGATGGGAAGCGATTGAGTACGAAGGAGTTGAGTGGGTTGCGCTAAATTGCTTTGAAGCATGAACGTTATTATTCTATTGTTTGATGCTCAGTGCTTCAAAGAAGAACAACGTAAAATTTGTCTACATGCACTCAATCCTAGAAATCTTAGAAGAGAAAAGCCTCTCATCCGACCTCCAGGAAATAAGAGAGATGAATGAGGAGATTGGATTTGACTCAAACTCTGAACCCTTTGGCTCTACTTCACTGAGTGATCTTTTAGCAGGCGAGCAAATTACATACGTTCATGAACCTCTGAATGTACCACTGAATAGTAAGCTGTTACTTACTGATTATGGTGAAATGGTGAAATGGTGAAATGGTGAAATGGTGACAAATTTTGGTTTCATTTTCGCGGTATTTGAAAACAACAGCGAAGAGCCAGAAGAAGCTTTTTTCGATCCAAAATATGGGAGTTTAGATGTTGAAATTCACCTTGACGCCCAAGCCATCAGCGAATCCGACCAGTCGAAGATGCAAAACATCGTCGCGCGTGCTATTTTGGAGTATTTAGAAGGTCTAAGTATCGCTGATATTGTGCATATCGACACGGACGAGTCATTGCCAGATTTGGATTTTGATCTTGTCCAATTTCGTAAGGATTTGGGAGCAGTCTTTGTCGCTGAAGAATGGCTAACGGCAGAGGAGTTAGAAGAGATCGCTCCGATAACAGATGAAATGGATTAAATTTGAGTTAATTCTATAAAGAATAAATTTGCTTTAATCTACTGATAATCAGTTGTTTAATTTTTATTTTCTCCATTTTACTATCTCACGTTAGCGAAAAAATCAGTTTCTCTATTTCCATAGCTGCACAAAAGTTAGTTACCTTTGCACATGGAAATAAAAAATAGCTTTCAGCACAAGTTTCTAGGTGATACCTTCACCTTTGACGACGTTCTACTCGTCCCTGCCTATTCCGAAGTCCTCCCACGAGAAGTTGATATCAGTACTCAATTGACGCGCAATTTGCGACTCAATGCGCCTATTGTTTCCGCTGCGATGGATACCGTCACAGATAGGAAGCTGGCGATTGCGATTGCACGACAGGGCGGCATCGGTATCATCCACAAAAACATGAGCATAGAGCGACAAGCCGAGCAAGTGCGCTCCGTCAAACGCTCAGAAAGTGGCATGATTATCGATCCGGTCACTTTGAAAGTGGATGCGACCATCGGTGATGCCCTCAACCTCATGCGGCGCGTCAAAATTGGTGGCATTCCCATCGTCGATGGCGACAATAAACTCATTGGTATTCTCACCAATCGCGACCTGCGCTTTGAGACGGATTTGGAGCAGCCTGTCACCGCGCTCATGACGACCGAAAATCTGGTGACTGCGCCCATCGGGACAGATCTGACGCAAGCTAAAGAGATTTTACAGCAAAATAAAATCGAAAAACTTCCTGTCGTAGATGAGTCGAATACCTTAGTCGGACTCATTACCTACAAGGACATCATGAAAGTCCAAAACTACCCAAATGCTTGTAAAGATAAATATGGACGTTTGGTCGTCGGTGCAGCAGTAGGCGTCACAGGTGATATGCTAGAGCGCGTCGCGGCATTGGTCAAAGTAGACGTCGATGCCATCACAGTGGATACGGCTCATGGACATTCCAAAGGCGTGCTAGATGCCGTCCGCGAGATCAAAAATCATTTTCCTGACCTACAAGTCATAGGCGGCAACGTCGCTACCGGAGAAGGCGCGAAAGCCCTTGTTGATGCTGGAGTAGATGGCGTTAAGGTCGGTGTCGGACCTGGTAGTATCTGTACGACACGTATTGTTGCCGGAGTAGGTGTACCACAGTTGTCGGCGATTTATCGGGCAGCTTTGGCGATACGTGGCTCTGGCGTCCCGATCATCGGAGATGGCGGTATTCGCTACACTGGAGATATTGCCAAGGCGATAGCCGCAGGTGCGAGTTCCATCATGGCAGGTGGTTTGTTTGCAGGAGTGGAAGAAGCACCAGGCGAAACGATACTCTACGAAGGACGAAAATTCAAAGTCTATCGCGGTATGGGTTCGCTAGGTGCGATGTCCAAAGGCTCAAAAGATCGCTACTTTCAAGATGTAGAAGATGACATCAAAAAACTCGTGCCCGAAGGAATAGAAGGTCGAGTGCCGTATAAAGGAACAGTAGCAGAAGTGATGGTGCAGTATATCGGAGGACTGCGAGCAAGTATGGGATACTGTGGTGCTGGAAGGATAGAGCAGCTACAATTGGCGCAATTCAATCGCATTTCTTCGGCCGGTATTCTCGAAAGTCATCCGCATAACATCACGATCACGAAAGAGTCGCCAAACTACTCGCGACGGTAAACTATAAACTTTGCTCATTCACTAAAACAACATCACCCATGCACTTCGACAGACGAAAATTCCTCTATTACACTTCCTTGTCAGGTCTAGCTATGATGACAGGACGCTGCGCCAGTGGTTCTACTCAAGAGGCAACAACAGAAGTCACCGATACCATTCCGACTACAAGTAAACAAAAGTTAGGGATTGCTTTGGTCGGTCTAGGCAGTTACAGTACTAATCAACTTGCACCTGCACTCCAATTGACAGAGCATTGCGAGCTAAAAGGTATCGTTACCGGAAGTCCCGAGAAAATTCCTATTTGGCAAGAAAAATATGGTATTCCTGATAGTAATGTCTATAATTACGATAACCTACACACCATAGCTGACAATCCTGAGATAGACATTGTCTATGTGGTTGTCCCAACTGGACTACACGCCAAATACAGCATCATTGCTGCCGAAGCCGGAAAACACGTTTTCTGTGAAAAGCCAATGGCGATGAACGTCCCGGAATGCCAATCCATCATCGATGCTTGCAATACCAACAAAGTCCGCCTCGCTATCGCTTATCGGATGCAGCACGAACCCAATACCCAAACTGTCATTCAATACGCAGAGACCAAACCTTATGGTGCACTCCAAACGGTACAAGCTTTGGCAGGCTACAAAGGCGGCGGTGGTAGTGGCTGGCGCTTCCAAAAAGAATTGGGTGGTGGTGCGCTTTATGATATGGGCGTTTATACGGTCAATGCCATTCGCTATTCGACCGGATTGGAGCCGGAATCGGTCATCTATGCCAAACAATCGACTAAGCGACCCGAAATCTTTACAGAGGTTGATGAAACTACTGAGTACCAGCTTCGTTTCTCCAATGGTGTATTTGGGTATGGCAAAACGAGTGTTGGTGAGTCTTTCAATCAACTACGCGTAGATGCTGTAAAAGGCTGGTACGAACTCAGTCCCATGCAGCAGTACAATGGTGTGAAAGGCAGAACCGTCGATGGTTACTTGTTGAACAAACCCATCGAAAATCAACAAGCCAAGCAAATGGACGATGATGCGCTAGCCATCAAAAACAATATGCCCATGATTGCACCTGGCGAAGATGGACTCAAAGATGTCCGCATCATCAATGCCATACAAAAGTCTGCTGCCAGAGCTGAAGAAGTGAAGATATAGGAGTACTTGTCACCTGTTGAATATTGAGTTTGACGTGTTGAACTGAAAGTATTGACCGGACAGAGATGGACATTCAGCGGGTGACTCCAACGCAAAGCATAATCTATGTCGGAACGTGTCATAGCACTTTTGGAAAATAGGATTGCCGACTTTCTTGACCAACAACTGATCGTCAAGCAACTCAATAGCCCTTTGGGATATTTGATGTTGACATCAATAATAGTTGCTACTACAGGCATCACAGTTTTCAAAGGAGCGAGTACAGTTTGGTGGCTTATTGGTCTGATTGTGACTGTTCCAATGCTCGTACGTAGCTTTTTCGATTTAGAGTTTGGCGTGTTGTTGACGATTACGATCAGTTTTTTCGTCATTTATCTCCGTAAGTTCATCGATTTTCCCTTTGGCTTTTTGCTGGATACGTTGCTGGTGATTTTATTACTTGGTCTATTGTATCAAGCCATTCAGGAGCGAAAATTTGCGCTATCCAAACATCCTATTAGTGTGATGATTTATATTTGGATAGGTTATAATGCGCTACAAGTGCTCAATCCGGCAGCACCTTCCATGACTGGATGGGCGTACTCTATTCGCTCTTTGGCGTTGTGGCTTATCATCTACTTTGTCGCGCTACGCGTCGTCAATTGGCAGTTCGTCAAACGCTTCATCATTGTGGTCTCTGCACTCATGCTTTTTTCTGCTTTATATGGACTCAAGCAAGAATACATCGGCTTCAGTCAGCGAGAGATGGACTGGCTGATGGAAGATCCGCTACGGTGGCGATTGTACTTTACTTGGGCAAGACTACGCGTTTTTTCTTTCTTTGGCGACCCGACTTCCTTTGGTATTGCGATGGTGTACTGGGGGATCGTTTGTTTGATTTTGGCGACAGGTCCATTTGCGATTTGGAAAAGAATTCTACTGGCTGCCATAGCCATGCCCATGCTACTGGTGATGGCATATACTGGCTCACGTACGCCCATGATTTTGTTGGTCATCGGTGCTGCTTTCTACTTTTTGATGAATGTCAACTGGACGACCGTCGCCATCGGTGCTGTTTTTGCAATGGCTATCGGTGTTTTTGCCCTCAAACCCAACGGCAATCCGGTCATCTTTAGAATGCAATCTGCCTTTCGACCTCAGGAAGATCGCTCGATGTTGTTGCGTTTGGAGAATCAAAATTCCATACAACCTTACATTCAGTCGCATCCGATAGGTGCAGGGCTGGCGAGCATAGGTGTTTGGGGAAAGCGATTCAATGGCGGTTCTTGGCTCGCCAATTTTGCGCCGGATAGTGCTTATGTGCGCGTCGCAGTAGAGTGTGGCTGGATCGGCTTGATTATTTTTATGATGCTGTTTGGTGTCATCTTGTGGACGTGCATTCGCTATTTTTTTCGCGTCAAAGACCCGACGATCAAAGTTGTCTATCTAGCATTTGCCAATATGCTCTTCCTCATCACGGTAGCGAACTATCCGCAAGAGGCGTCGTATATGATACCAACGACGCTTGTCTTCAATGTTATTTTGGCGATCGTCGTTCGGCTAAAGGATTTTGACTCCGCTTATCAATTGGAAGAATCCCAACCATTTGCCTCAAAGCAAGCATAAAAAATTCAATCTAGAGCTTAATGCGAATCATCTACTCACTTTTATTACTCTTTTCTTTTGTCTACTCATCGGCTCAGCCATTGCCCACCGAAGCACTTACTTTTGAAGATTTTCTAGTTGATCTGGCTTGGAAAAATCACCCAACTAAAGCAATTTACGAGCAAAAAATCAACATTACCGAATCAGAGATCAGTCAGGCAAAGACCGGCTATTGGGACGCACTCTTACCTTTCGTCAACTTCACAGGTGGTGCACTAGCTCCCAATATTGTCCCTGATGCACCCAATGTGGTCGGTGGACTTGGATTTGGACTATCTTTTCGGCTGCGACCTTTGTATAGCACGGAACACGAAGTTGCCATCGCCAAAGCCAATAAAGAGATCGCTGACTTGGAGCTAACAGGTGGACAGCGTGCGATGGCACAAAAAATCAAATCCTTACATGGCGAGTGGTCACTAGCTAAAGCTGTAGCAGATCAACGACTGAAAGTGGAGACAGAATCTCGCGAAAATCAAAAACTCGTCCTCGAACTCTTCCGACAAAATGCTGCTGAATACGAAGACGTCAATAATGCGTCTACCGCTTTCCAGAAAGCACTGGAAGATCGACTGCGCGCAGAAATGGATATTCGGCTGGCGGCTATTGCGCTGGAAGAATGGATCGGGATGACATTGGAAGCAGCGCAGTTGTTGTATGCTTCTAGATAATCGCTGTCACCCATTGAATAGTCAAGTAAAAGTGTCAATGTTCAGAAACAGCAAAATTCAAGTTGGCATTCACCGGGTGACTAATTTGTTCTAAAAGGCTGACTTCTTCCTATCTTCGTCCTACAATCATCAATAATATGGACAAAATCTTCCACTCCACCTTCGATTTCTTCACCCATGCCTTGCCGGGAATGTGCGTCGTCACCGCTTTGGTACTACTAGACGGCGATATTCAGACTTTCAATGACTTGCTGGAGCGTGCTGCACCGACGACTTTGGGTAGTGCGGCAGTCATTTTGCTGGTGAGCTATGTGACAGGATTTGCGGTCTATCCATTCGGAAGGATATTGTACAAAAAGGTAGGCTTCAAAATTTGGAATCGTGCTATCGAAAGAGATGTACCCCTACATATTTCCGAAAAATATACTCTACTACGCGAGCTCAGCCCTAGCAACTTCAAATATGTAGAGCTTTGGAATATGTTTTGTGCTATGGCGCATAATTTGGCAATAGCTAGCTTGATACTGGGTGGCTGCGCCATCATCAAAGCCATCAAAAGCCCAGCAGATAAGTTATCTTGGATCATTGTGCTGATCGTATCCATCATAGCTTTCTTTATCATGCTTTACCGCGCTGTCAAGTTCTCACTTTGGGCAGCCGATGACATCAATAGCAGCATCCGCGTCCTCGATCTACAGCAAAAAGCAAAAAGCAAAGCGTAAATCGCTCTCACAATCTCATTCTCTCAAACTCTCACTTTCTCCCTCATGCAACTCAAACTCATCCAAGCCCATATCGACCGTTACAAAACCTTCTTAGCTGATCCTAAAAGTGAGGAACAACGCGCTCTACACAAATGGGAAAGCCAACAAGTCTGGCAAGATAATTGGGAGATAGAAAGTCAAGATTTGGCGATAACCTATGACCAAAGTCTACAAAACTCTACTACGCGACGTATCTGGAATCGCGAAAACTATGCTCCCAAAAAGATGATGCTCGCTTTTCTCCGACAGTTGCCTCACCTCGCCTTTTTTGCCTTTCAAGAACTTTTCAACGAAGACAAGCCCATCGGTATGCGCGTAGATCGGTTTCAGTACAACTGTGAGACGCTGCTGACTGCTCATCGAGACGCTTTTCCGCACGATTACGAAAATAGCCACTATCATGATTATGCGATGATTTCGCACTACCTAGCCTTTCAATTTCCTGAATTTTACACGCCCTATCAGGCGGATCGTTTCCCAAAACTACTAGCCGCTATCGGTAGCCGCGACATCCCCAACCATGATGACATAGAGCGACACTTTAAAGTGAGCAAGACACTTTATATTTTCTTGAAAAAGGATCAAGAATTGATGGAACTGCATCAGCAACAATTGACTAATCAGTATTATCAGGGCGATTCGCTATTACTGGTAGAAGATTTTGCCCGATTTATTGCTGACAAATAGGGGAGTAGTTTTGTTGAAAGAAGTGACTTCGTCTATGATCAGTTTTTCTACAGTCAATAAAATATTAGCTTACGAATAAGGAGTTGGACAAACAAAAAAAGAACATTATCTTTGACAACCGAAATTAAAAAATGATTGTTTCAATCATAGGAGAGAACGCCTTTTCGATAACTGTTGTATTAATTATGCTTATTTCGAAAAAATTTGTCTTTCCATAAGGAGCGGCTATCTTCATCGAGGGTAGTCGTTTTTTTGTCTCAGTGCACCATCTGTCACCCGTTGAATTGTAATGTAAAGGATACCGAAGCCAAAATATCGAAGAAGCTAAGCTAGCGTTCACCGGGTGACTAGAAAGAAAACATTCTTCGAGCTCTAACTGAAAGGAATAAAGAAAAGTCACCCTAGAAACGTGTAGCTTAGCCTGTCAAAATCGCTGCTGCCAAACGACAGACTTGACAATTTAAGGTTGACAGACGATTATTGTATGTCCTCTCTCACGCTCTCATTTGCTCAATTCTCTCAAACGCTCCTAAGCATTCCCCAGATTCCAGCTAATCTCCGTCTGCCCATTATCATTGATCTTCACTTCTACTTGCTCTACTTTAGTCAGTTTGTACTCGCTCAGTTTATTGCCTAATGCCTTCCAGCCTTTGACATCTATGAAGTCTGCCAAATCAATTTCGCCTTCCATTTTCTGTCCTTTCACCCGCATGCTGTATTTGACGCGAGCTTTGGGAGAAGTGGTGGCAAAGTTCAATTTAGAGCTACGGTGATCTGTGATGAAAGGAAAGCGCTGTCCTTGAGTCGACGTCTCGATTTGGAAGCGTTTGACCATGGTTTGTTTTTTATTGCCATCATAGTAAATGGCACTGACGACTGCCTCAGGATCAAATTTGCCGATCTGCATAATTTCCTTCGGCTCGTAGCGATTGGTGAGTTCATAATCTGTCAGTTCATAAGAGCCATCTTTATAAATCACAAAAATCTGATCGCCAGTATCGAATGCACCTAGCCGCTGTCCACGTGATTCGGTATTGAGTCTGCCGCTCACTTCATCCATATAGATTTCGAGCGCACCGAGCGTCGATTGCCCGATTTCTTGCTGCGTGATTTTGCGCACCGGATATTTTGTTAGGATATTGCCATTGGCAGAACGACCTTTGATGTCTAGTTCGCCGAAGTCATAGTCAAATTGCTTGATTTTTGCGCTAGAAGCTTGCGTCAGTTGCACCTGAATCACTTCTGCTTCTCCATTTGGATGAGCCGCGAAATAATGCACTTTTGAGCCTTTTGCCTTCTTCGTCAAATCATACTCACGGTCGCGCGTAATGGCAGAGACATTGAAGCGTTTGACGTAAGTGCGTCCGCTTTTGGCATCCAAATACGCCATATTATAAGTGGTGCGCTCGTCTCCTTTTTTCCACACATCGACATGGATGATGTTTTTGCCGACAAACTTTTTCTCTTCAATGCGCGACACCATGAATTTACCATCCTTTCGGAAAATGATGATATCGTCAATGTCCGAACAATCGCAGATAAAGTCACCTTCGCCTTTCTTCAATCCATGTCCGATGAAGCCATCTTTGAGATTGGCGTAGAGTTTGGAGTTATTGGCGACGACCTGAGTTGCTTGAATGGTATCGAAAGTCGTAATTTCGGTGCGACGTTCTTTGCCTTTTCCATATTTGCTCAACAAATCCTCAAAGTAAGCAATCGCAAATTCCGTCAAGTGCGCCAAATCATGATTGACTTGCGCCAACTCTTCATTGAGTTGCGCCATTCGCTCTTCGGCTTTGAAAGAGTTGTATTTGGAGATGCGTTTGATGCGAATTTCCGTTAAACGAACGATGTCCTCCTCTTCGATTTCTCGAATGAGTGCAATGCGTTTGTCGCTTTTCTTCTTGTAATTTTCGTCCGAAGGGGTTTTGACATATTGACGCAACGCTTGGTCGATAATCTGAATCGCCGCTTCAAAACTTTCGGCTTCTTCTATGTCTCGATAGATGCGATTTTCGATGAAAATTTTCTCCAAACTTGCAAAAAACAACTTTTCTTCTAGCTCTCGCTTCTTGATCTCTAGCTCTTGACGCAATAGCTCTTTCGTATTCTCAGTCGATGCTTCCAACAGATCATTGACCGTCAAAAAGTGAGGTTTGTCGTCGATGATGACGCAGGCATTGGGAGAGATGGATTCTTCGCAGCGCGTGAAGGCATAAAGCGCGTCCATGGTCACTTCTGGCGAAATACCGGGTGCGAGTTCTACGACGATTTCAACATCTTGAGCGGTATTGTCATGGACTTTCTTAATCTTAATTTTACCTTTATCATTGGCTTTCAAAATGCTATCAATCAAAGACACCGTCGTCACGCCATACGGCAGTTCCCGAATCGCCAGATGCTTCTTATCCATCTGCTCAATTTTGGCGCGGACCTTTACTTTTCCACCTCGTTTTCCAGCTTTGTAGTCGCTTACATCTATCGAGCCGCCAGTCAAAAAATCAGGATAGATTTTGAAAGATTTGCCCTCCAGAATCTTGATGGATGCTTTGATCAATTCCACAAAATTATGCGGCAAAATCTTAGTCGATAACCCCACCGCAATCCCTTCCACACCATTCGCCAACACCATCGGAAACTTCATCGGAAGCGCAACTGGCTCTTTCTTTCGCCCATCATACGACAACTGCCAATCGGTCGTCTGTCCATTGAACGCTACGTGGAGCGCAAATTTGGTCAGTCGCGCTTCTATATATCGAGGCGCAGCCGCACTATCACCCGTCCGAATATCACCCCAGTTGCCTTGACAATCAATCAATAAATCTTTCTGTCCCAAATTGACCAGTGCATCGCCAATAGCAGCATCACCATGCGGATGAAACTGCATCGTCTGCCCAATGATATTCGCCACTTTATGATATCGCCCATCGTCCATTTCCTTCATCGCATGCAAGATGCGTCGCTGTACTGGCTTGAGTCCATCGTAGGAAGCTGGTACGGCACGCTCCAAAATCACGTAGGAAGCGTAGTCCAAAAAGTAGTCTTTATACATCCCTTTGAGGGAGATCAATTGTCCGTTTGTGTCTGTCATTTTTTTAAAGCTATGAGCTGCTAGCTGTTAGCCACTAGCTGATTTCATGTAACGAGAAATGGAATTTTCTATTGGAAAGTAATCTGAAAAAGCGCATCATTTTCTCGTTTGAAGGCTGGCAAAAATAACACAAAAAGTTTGAAAAGACAAATGTGATTGTTGTGTTTGGTTAGGCTACTCCTTCACCACTTTCCCCTGCCCCAACAACTCACCATCTGCCTGCCAAACTTGATAAAAATACAAGCCGCTCGCCCGATTCAATAACTGAATGTCTAGCGTGTCTCCACTGAATGACTGAGAAAGTAACACTCGCCCTGTAGCATCAAAAAGAAGCAACCTAGCTTCGGTCGGCGAGGCGAGTTGGAAAGTCAAGGTTTGATCGAAAGGATTGGGGAAGACAGTAACGCCACTTTCAGCTAGCTCCCAATCTTTGATAGACGTCACCTTCGGCAATTCGGAGACCATCACATTGCTGGTTGTATTGGTGGTGATAGGCGGATTGAAGTCAAAGAAAATATCAGCGGTATTTTCGATGGCTGTATTTTCTTCCAAACCATTCTGAGGCGCGATTTTGTAGGTCACAAAACCATGACTCAAAGGCTCATTAGTCGTGCTGTCTGGCAGTAAGATATTTCGGAAAGTAAACTCGACCAAACCATCTGAATGCAGCAACGTCTCATGCGGATGACTCGACAACACCGGCTTAAAAGTCTTCCAATCCAAGTTACCGTCGAGATAGTCTTTGATGACCACCGTAAATGCCGTATCTGTTCCTGTATTCTGAAAGCGGACGGTATATTCAAACGTCTCCTCGAAAAGCGTATAGCTTTTGTCGTACTCACCTGCTCGGTTGGGATAGACGAGTTTGTCATTGGGATCGTAGGCGCAGCGGATTTCGGAGGCGTAGTCGTAGGTGCTGGAGAGCTCTAGTTCACCCCTATCGTTTTCTATGTAAGACAAAGCCGTCATGCGGATGGTGTCGCCGAGGAAGTCTGTACCTGCTATTTCAAACATTAAATTGACACGCTCATCTTCGCTCGAAAATAGCTGCTCGTAGTCCCAAAATAAAGTGTCACCACTCACTGATGTCGGTTCGACTGCTGACTCTACTAATGTCGCCAAATCACTCAATACCAAACCATATTGCCCCGTACTCGGTACACAGCCATCGTTTTGAACACTCAAAGTGAATGGAACGGTGAAGCCGCAGCGCGTGGCGACGGAATTGAGGCGAGCTTGGGTGTGTTGGTAGTCGGAAGCCAATTGAAAACCAAAATTTTTATCGACAGCGACATTGTCTTCTATGGTGACAGTATAGCTCAAAGAGTCGGTTGTCAGTTGATAGCAGGAATCAGGTTCTACGGTGAGGGTGTAGGTGCCGTTGGGAACGTAGAATCTAAACTTTCCTTGCCAATCGGTATAAGAAGAAATTTCTTCTGGAATAACTCGAATATTCAGGTTCGTTAGAGCTATCTCACTACTATCAAAATTAGCGTTTCCATTTTCGTCCCAAAATGTAGTTCCTTGAATAGAAGGATGATTGAATATATTTTCAAACCAATTAATTCTATCTTCTTCTCTATATAGGAATATCAAATCAAGATCACCGTCTTCATCGAAATCAACTATATTTACATCAGTGGGAGATGATAAACCTGAATCAATAATTATGGGTTCATCGAAATTTCCCTCTCCGTCGTTTTCGTACCATACTATACTTCTAGAGACAAAATTATAGTTAGCCAAAACAGTAATTATATCCCTATCACCATCGCCATCAAAGTCTGAGGTCTTTATGAAATTACTTGAATGAGCGTTTCTACTAATTACTATCTCAGAGGAAAAATGTTGTCCATCTATATTTTCGTATAATGATATTTTCCTTTCCTCTTCTGATAATGATAAAATGTCAGGAAAACCATCGCCTGAAAAATCATCAATAAGCACGACGTCTGTAGAAATCCCGTCATTTGATATGGATCTAGCAGAGAAGGATTCACTGCTATTCAAATTTTCATGCCAAATGATTTCGCCATTTCCTAACGAACCTGATACTATATCTAAATCACCATCTTGGTCTAAATCAGATGCAGAAAGAGTACCAACTAAACTAACATCGCTCGCAATTACTTTCCCCGGTGAAAACTGACCTTCTTGATTGTTTTCATACCAAATAATTGAGTCATCATAACTTGCTGCAATAATAATATCGCTATTTCCATCATTATTTATGTCTTCAACTAAAATATCTCCAACAAAGGCAATAAATGTAGCAATCGTGCTTGATAAAATTAGATTTCCTGCCCCATCATTACGAAAAAGAAGTAGTTTGCGTTCAGAAACTGAATGCATCACTAAATCCATAAATCCATCTCTATTAAAATCTATTTTATTACTGCTTCCTATAAAGTGATTTATTCTACTTTGCTCCAAAAATGTGTTGTCTCCATTGTTCAAGTAAATAACAGTCTCTCTATCTGTCTGAGAACTGGTAACAATATCAAGTTGGTTGTCATTGTTTAAATCTACAGTCTCGATAATCCAGGGTTCTCTAAGTGGACTTTCTAATATTTTATGCATGGGTGTGTATAGCGTATTACTTGAGGTATTTATCCAGAAAATCTCATTTTGATTGTAAATGATCATATCCAGCTTACTATCACTATCCACATCCCCCAGATGAATATTCCAATGAGAGTGTATAGTAGGAAGATCTATATCCTTTCTGGAAAATACTCCGCTCCCACTGTTTTGATACCAAGTTAAGGTGGCATTAGAGGAAGAATTATTAGGGATTATGTGAGGTACTCCCCATCCATTGGACAGGAAAAGGGGTTGAATAAGGTGAGAAAGCGCGTTAAAATTGGCATGATTCGGACGGTTATACGAAGTACAATTTTTTCTTGACTTATTGTGCTGCTCTCAAGCTAGTTGATGAG
>JBCDHX010000109.1:0-19999 GCA_038749535.1 Bacteroidota bacterium | reverse complement strand
GTCGTGGAGACTTTGAATGGTCAAAGCGTAACAGTAACAATTAACGATGATGGTATTTTCGTCAATGATGCTCAGGTAATTGTAGCAGATTTGGAAGCACAGAATGGTGTCGTCCATGTCATCGACGCAGTACTACTACCAGAATTGGAAGAAGAGTTACCAGAAACAGTATTTGACATTATTCAGGATAGCGAAGTCCATGAGACACTAGAAGTGGGTATCATCGCAGCACAGCTAGTAGATGATCTGGAAAGCGAAGGTCCATTTACAGTTTTCGCACCGACGGATGATGCATTCGATGCATTGCCTGATGGCGTATTGGAAGCTTTATTGGCTGATCCACGCGAATTGGGAGAAATCCTATTGTACCATGTATTGAGTGGTCAAGTTTTGGCTGCTGATCTAATGGACGGTCAGACAGCAACTACATTATTAGGTGAAGATATCACAATTACCATCAATGATGATGGCGTATTTGTGAATGATGCTCAGGTAACAGTTACTGATTTATTGGCACAGAATGGTGTCGTACACGTCATCGACGCGGTACTGATTCCTTCTGAAGAAGTCGATTGTGACGAGGAAGTAGAAGGTGGTACAGTGGCATTGGAAGACGGTTCTACTGAAATTACAATTATAGTAGACGATGAAGAAGATGTATTGACATTCACTTCTGAAGGAGCGGACGAAGATGCGAATTTCGCTTATGTTATTACTGACGATCAGAATAACATCCTAGCATTGCCACCGAGCAACATGGCTGACCTAAATGGTGCAGGCGTAGGTATTTGCAGAGTGTGGGGCTTGTCTTACACAGGCAATATCACAGCTATGATGGGCGACAATGCTGCTGAGGTAGACTTGTCAGATGAGTGTTTTGACTTGTCCGATAACTTTATCACAGTAACACGCGTAGAGCCGGAATTGCCTGCAACAGTAGTTGACATCATCGTCAATAGCGATGTACACAATACATTAGAAGCAGCAGTCATTGCAGCAGAGTTGGCAGATGATTTGAGTGGCGAAGGTCCATTCACAGTATTCGCACCAACAGATGATGCCTTCGATGCACTACCAGAGGGAACTGTTGAAGCATTGCTAGAAGACCCAACAGGTGATCTAGCGCAGATTTTACTATATCACGTAGTAAGTGGTAGCGTGCTATCCACTGATTTGATGGATGGTATGGTCGTGGAGACTTTGAATGGTCAAAGCGTAACAGTAACAATTAACGATGATGGTATTTTCGTCAATGATGCTCAGGTAATTGTAGCAGATTTGGAAGCACAGAATGGTGTCGTCCATGTCATCGATGCAGTACTATTGCCAGAAGAAGAGGAAGAAACGAATACAGTATTCGATATTATCGCAAATAGCGATATACACGAAACTTTGGAAGCAGCCATCATTGCAGCAGACTTGGATGAAGCACTGCAAGGCGACGGGCCATTTACTGTATTTGCACCGACAGATGATGCATTCGATGCATTGCCTGATGGCGTACTAGATGCACTATTAGAAGGTCCTGTAGGTGACTTGCAAAATATCTTGTTGTATCACGTACTAGACGGTACACGTACGGCTGATTCATTCATTGATGGTCAGCGCGTATTGACACGTCAAGGACAGACAGTCACTGTCACGATCAACGATGATGGGGTATTCATCAATGATGCGCAAGTAACCGTAGCAGATATAGCAGCAGATAATGGTGTTGTACATGTTATCAATGCAGTACTAGTACCAGACGATGGTCCTAGCGACAGTTTCTTAGAAATTCGTCCGCCTAGCCGAGTAGTCGGTGCAGAAGCAGGAGAAGTGATCTTTGTCGTATTTACGAATACAACTTGGTCTATCTCAGGCGACGATGATTGGTACGAAGTATTTATCAGAGAAAGCAGTGGCACGAAATTCATCAAAGTCATTTACGACGCGAATGAAGAAGGACCTGCTAGAACAGCCGTATTGACCATCAATGCGACAACCGGTGAAAGTGAAACATTCACATTGACGCAGAGCGGCTCAGACGATTTTGTAGCTGTGACACCTGAGACGATTGATGTCAGTGCCGTCATGGGTATGACTAGCTTTGATGTGATCGCAAGTGGAGACTACAGTGTAGATACGGATGCAGACTGGCTCACGCTATCAGAAGATGGCAATACTGTCAACATCATGTATATGTCTAACAGTAGCTTCGAGACACGCTCAGCAACCATCACGGTAACATCTGCAGGTGGTGCTACAGCAACTGTAACAGTCAATCAAGGAGCTTCCGAAGATATTGATATCTTCTTTGAGTTGCGTCCTGATAACTTGACCGTCAGTGCAGAAGCAGGAGAAGCACAATTTGTGGTGTACACGAACGCCATTTGGGCGATTTCTACAGACGCAGACTGGTTAGAGTTCTTTGTAGATGAAGGTCAGGGTACTGGATTCATCAAAGTGATCTATGAAGCGAATGAAGGTGCAACACGTACGGCGACATTCGACATTGTTACTTCTACGGGCGAAAGTGGAACATTTACACTGACGCAAGAAGGAACTGGCGGTGAAGAGTTGCCAGCAACAGTCGTTGACATTATTGTCGATAGTGAAGTACACGAAACACTAGAAACAGCAGTAATAGCTGCAGGTCTAGTAGATGCTTTGAGTGGCGAAGGTCCATTTACAGTATTCGCACCGACAGATGAGGCGTTTGCAGCATTGCCGGAAGGTACAGTAGAAGCTTTGCTAGAGGACCCAATGGGTCAGTTGTCTCAAATTTTGACTTATCATGTTGTATCGGGTCGCGTCTTGTCAACTGACTTGATGGATGGCATGGTTGTCGAAACATTGAACGGACAAAGCGTAACTGTCACGATTAACGATGATGGCGTATTCATCAATGATGCGCAAGTAACAGTCGCTGACTTAGAAGCACAGAATGGTGTCGTACACGTCATCAATGCGGTATTGATTCCTGAAGAGGATGGTGGTAATGAAGACGGTGTAGCACAGCTATTCGCTTCTTCCAATACATCAGGTACAATTGGTGTATACGAATTGGGTGAAAACGGTGCAGTAAGTATGAGTACAATCGACGGTGCACCTATGGATGCAGACGGTATCTATTATGATACTGAAACTGATGTCTTGTACCAGTTGAGCCGTACAGACAATGTCGTCAATGCGTACAGCAATGTAAGCAGTGGTACACCTGAGTTGACAGCTACTTCTACTTCTGACTTTAGCAACGGACGCGAAATCGCAATCAGCGGAAATCGCTTAGTTGTCGCTCAAGATGCTAACGAAGGAAATGGAATGCAGAACAGACTAGTTGTTTACGAATTTAGCCCGACTGCTATTGAGTTGGTCGCCTCTTATGATGTGACGATCAATCTTTGGGGTATCCATGCTGTAGAAGATGACCTAATCGCTATCGTAGATAACTCTAGTGATGTAGCGATTTATGGTGGCTTCTTCGATAATGAAGAAACGAGTGGTACACTAAATGTGAGCCGTTTAGTAACTGTAGAGGGTCTAGTGCGCACACATGGTGTGACGTATGATGCAGACGAAGATGTGATGTACTTGACAGATGTAGGAGAAGCAAGTAGCGACAGCGATGGAGCCATTATCGTTATTGACGACTTCTCGGCAGTGATCGATCAGGAAGATGATGATGACATGGATGATGATAACTTAATCGACTCTGATGAGCAAGTTAGAGTGGCAGGTTCAGCAACTTTGTTGGGCAATCCAGTAGACATTGCTTATGATACAGAGAACGAAGTTATCTATGTAGCAGAGCGCGCTAATGGTGGCGGACGTATCCTAGGATTTGCTGTACCAAGCGAGTCTGGCAATGTCGAGCCAATTTATAGCGATGACTTTGCAGGTGCATCAGCAGTCTTCTTCTCAGGTTCTATGGAAGAAAGAATCATCGAGCCAACGACTATCGATCAGCGTTCAGCAATTACAGTAGATCTAACACTCTTCCCGAATCCAACAAGTTCAACATTGAACGTACAGGTGGAAGCGAGCGAAGAGCGTCGCGTAGACGTACAAGTGATCGACTACAACGGTCGTATATTACAAGTATTAGCTGGACAAGTCTTGTTCAGTGGACAGAATAACTTACAAATCGACGCTAGTAACTTAGCAAATGGTATGTACTATCTCCGTATCATCGGACAAGATGTCGTACAGGATGCTAGATTTATGGTGACGAAGTAAGTCATGAGTAGTAAGTTGTCATTTCCCGTGACAACTTACTTTCTTTAGTTAAAGAAAAGGAGGTGCAATGTCTTTCGAGATGTTGCGCCTCTTTTTATTGTAGTATCTCGTTTCCCCCCAAAACTTGTTCCGATAGCATTGGAAGCACTCATTTTTATCCTTCACATCATTCCATTCCAAGCAACAAATTTCCACCTATCTGAAAATGACTCTGCCGCTGTCTTCGTATATTCCATATACTCCCAACTTGATCGCTCAACACAAAAAACTGCCCCCATTTCCACTTTAAAACGAGCTGACTCCCTAGCTGATGATGTCCGGTAGAAGAGAAAAAATAAGTCGTCCCTAGCTGCATACACTCCGCTACTGTACATCGAATGCCACCACCTACGACTGCCTGAAAATCGCCCATCCACCATCTCGTTCTCAAGTGTCCACTTATCGACCATCTATCCAATCCATCATATCGAAAAGTACTCGCAAAACGAGTGGGCAACCAAGTTGTATAAGCTTCATTCGTTTCTATGACAGCGAAAAGGGAGCGCAAAGAATCTGTCGTCATTTCAAAACTAGACGATCCATCTAAGTACGCTCGAAGGACAGCTTGTCCACTATTTTGAAATCGTCCGGCAAACCGATAATGAGTAGTCGCTTTTCGCCAATACAACTGCCCTATATCTAGCAAACTCACATCCATCTGCCAATCTCCCACCCTAGCCTGCCCACCAAAATCAAGTGCCCAGCCAAAATTGGGTCGCGCCAGATCGCTCAATATCTGCAAAATATCAGCAGTGCCCCTAATCGACTCAAACTCATCGTATTCCAATATCGCTGCACCTCTCAGATAGTAATCAGCACTCAAAATCTTTGTATCCATCGAAGTCAACAGCGTCAAGTCAGGTCGTACACTTTTTGCTTCGGCTATACCGTGCAGCCCTTTGGCACGAACGCTCCACGACCAGCCATCCAGCATCTCTTGAGTATACCCGATTCCGATTTCTTGATGTATCAGTAATTGAGCGTCATGCATCAATGGCAATCGCTCTGCGCTCGACAAAGGCAATTCGTCATATAAGAAACGAGCCGTCAGATCAGAAAACAGAAGTTGAGACTGAGTACGAAAAGCATGGTGTACGCTCCATTGCCTGTTCTCACTCGGCTTGAAGTGTAGTCGAATGCTTTCGATTTGGGTTTCTTGATGCAATGAATTATTGCTCACTAATTGGTGTAACTGTGGACTTAAGTTTACTTTTCCATCATTGACTAGGTCATCGAATCGCAGCGGTTGACTGCTCCACTGAGAAGTGATACTTGGCAAGGCAATCGTCCATTTGGACACACTCATTTGAGCTGGATGTAGCTGTTGGTATTGTGGCAATTCAGGAAAGAGCGTCAGACTATTGATCTGCGCATTGGCTACCAACATCGTACTCAAAGAAAGAAACAGGAAGAGAAGCTTTTTGTATGCCATTCTAATAGAGATGTGTTTACAAATCTCTACTTTTTATTAGAAAACTGTCTCGTTCTGCTATTCTACTTCCAACATACCTTTTAAAAACATCACCTCTTCCTCAGAATAAGGTGTCCCGTCTGCTCTCAAAATATCGTGATGCCAAACGTCAGGTTCTGCCGTGAACGTCTCTCGCCAACTCTTCCAAGGATAGATGGTATTCGTCTTTCCAGCGACAAATCCCCAGTTGAAAGCAGCGATCTTATTCTCTTTCAAAATGGGCAGCACAGCTTCAAAAGTATTGCCGCCACCTCGCGCTACATATTCTGTACAGAGTATCGGGCGATCATATTTCTTCAGTTCTGTTATCTTTCTTCGCACAGCATCCATATCGCCATCGTAGGCATGAAAGGAGGTGACATCCGATGCTGTCGCCATATAGCTCTCTAGAGGCGGCAAGCTATCGGGCGTTCCCCAATGGTCAATATTGCCACGCCACTGCCCACAAGTCAATGGCTGTATCGTTTCCACACTTCTACTCCATTTCACTACTTTTTTGAGCAATGCCAGTGAGTATACATCTTTATTGGGCACATCCAATTCTTTTCGACCCATGTGAGTTGCTGTATTCCCAGGTTCGTTATAGATGTCCCAGCAAAAAACGCGTTCGTCTTCAGCAAAATGAGTCAAAACACCTTTGACATAGTTTTCTAGCTCACCGTGCCGACTCGTATCTCCCAAAATAGCTGCTCCGGGAGCTTGTACCCAGCCTGAGTTGTGGACATGAGGCATAGGCTCGGGTTGCTTCCCTAATTTTGGTACAGGATGCCAGACATCATCCAAAAGTACAAACATGGTCTTGATGTCATATTTGTCAGCTACTTCCAGATACTGTTCCAATCGCTCTATAAAGTCCGTGCTATCTTGATCCCAAAGCAAATTGTGTAGATAAACGCGATGCGCATTCATTCCCAGATCTGCTGACCAACCCAGTTCTCGATCTATGGTCGCTAGATCAAAAGTCTCTGCTTGCCAAAATTCGAGTTGATTGATAGAGGTGCTCGGATTAAAATTGGTGCCGACCATCCAGTCTAGATCATCGTACCATGCCCAGGCACGTTCTGTCGACCACTTTTCTCTGACTTCTATCTTTTTAAGTGTATCTTCGGCAGTATCAGAGATTGTGTTTTCTTGACAGCTTAATAGAGAAAATAAGCAAAGTAAATATAGGATATGCTTCATCATTGATGTTTGTGGCATTCGTCTATCGTGACGCGCTTGTTGTAGAATAATTTTTTCAACTTTGGAGTTAAGTTATAGTTTTTAGTCTGGGTTTAATAAAAAACTTACATTCTTAGTGTTGAGGAATAGCTGAAAGGCTACTGTTTTCAGCGCGTTTCCATTTCAGCTATTTCTCAACAATATAAATTTATTTATTTCACGTTACTCAGCTCAGAATATCTATCGAATTACATTAATCGAAAATTTCAATACTATATGAAACAGTTTTTTTTAAGTGCATTCGTGCTTTTGATTTGTAGCATGACGCTGACCGCTCAAGAGGACGCAGCAGTCATACAAACGGGTGCTCAGAAATATACGACGACCATGAATCAAGGTGGTCAAGAAATGGTCTTCGATGTCGAGCGCAGTATCACGGTAGAAGATGGTGTTTTGGTGATCGTCGATAAGACAGCTACTCCTTTTGGCAATAGCGAAAATATTTCACGCGTCAATATAGAGGATAATATGACCATCTCTCAGGCTTCTACTGGATTTATGACCTCTAGCATCGACTATAGTGGAGAAAAAATCACCGGAGAAACTGCTGATATGCGTGGAACAAAGACACCTATCGACGTCGAAAAAGGTGGTGTGGTCTATGGTGGCGGCAGTGCAGTAGAGCCTGTTTTAGCTGCCTTACCGATGGAAATTGGTGCAGAAACAGATATGAAGACATTCAGTGTCTTTCAGATGAATGTGACAGATATGAAAGTCAAAGTAGCTGCTCAAGAGGAAGTGACAGTCGCGGGTGGCACATTCGATGCTTATCGTTTGGATATTTCCATTCCTGAATTTGAAGATTACAGACAGTCTGTTTGGGTCACAACAGCAGAGCCAAGAATGATGGTCAAAACAACCATGAAACTACCACAAATGGAAATGGCTACCGAGTATGCAGGCGAAGGTAAAGTCAAGAAGAAAAAAGAAAAGAAAAAGAAAAATTAGTCAATGACGGGGTTTCGCTTTGAGAAAGCTCGTAACAACAGGGCATAATAAGAGCGTGCGACTTGAGTCGCAGGCTCTATTTTTTTGTACTATTCCCAAATCGTTTTGGCTATTGCTAGTGTTTGTTCTCCTCTACATAGCCGATGCAAATAAGTGTCATCATTTAATTTCTGCGCTTCTCCTCTCAGCTCGTCCTTCCACTTCCCTTCGGACTTGAATTGTATCTCTAGCCGCTTGAGTTGATGAGTCATTAGTTGATGCTCTACTGTTTCCAGCATCCATCGCACATAGTTGACATTATTGGCATGACCATTAAAATCTAGATCGTGCCAATGAACTCGAAAACCTTGTTCGACATCTGCTTGTACAAGGTTCGGAATGTTTAGTCTAGCACGTTCTAGACAGTTTTCGGGAGACGGTATGTCGTTTTCAAAATGACGAATAAACGTAGGAATACGAGACATCCTCCGCGTTTGCGTATTCATCAGCAACCAAGCAGAGGCCGCAGAAAAAATGAGTTCGCCTTGACTGTCTATCGCTTCATAATCCCGGTACGTAAATACCCGCTCGAAGCCACTCGGCTGCGTACGAATTTGAATCTCCTCACCCATGATCGGGTATCGCTCGAAGTCGATATAGAAGTTGGTGAGTACCCAAGCCAACTGCTGTGGCTCTAAATCCCAAACAGAAATACCCAGCCGGATGACATTTTGCATAGCTGCATCATGCATCATGGTCAGCAAAGCAGTAGGCGTTACCTGTTTCCTATGGTCGATGTCATACGTCTTAATATGATAGACAACTTCCTCACCAATAGATGTTAGCTTGAGCATGGTCAATAGACATTGATTGGCTCACAAAATAGAAGAATTTGGTGGAAAGAAAATGGAAGGTATAAAAACAAAAAAATCGGCTCCTTCTGCAAATGTTTCAGCGAGAGTAAAGGAGGAGCCGATCAAAAGCGTGTATTCATTTTCATTACGTATCACAGTAACGATAGTGCTGTCACATTCGCTGCTTGTCTACGCAAAAAAAACTTAATCTCTTCAAGCAGCTAGACGCAACTCTTTGTGCAACAGTTCAATAGCATTTTTCAAAAAGTTGGGAATGACAGTATTATGTGTCAATTCAATACGACCTGGCATCTTCAAATCACGCAAAATACTAGCATACTTCTGCCGTCCATGATTCTTGATGATTTCTTGCTTGAGTTCATCACCTTGAAAATGCTCCAGCATCCCCTCAGAGTCCGCTTCGGGATGAAATTGAACACCCACTAGCTCATCCGAAAACCGAACCGCCATCACTGCGCGCTCCAGTTCTACATGTGGACGTACTTTTTCCAATGCTAAAATAGATGCACCAATGTCTTCAAAACGATCTTCATCCGACTGTATAAATTGCCAACGACGAAAATCTGCCGCATAAAATGGATTCTCTAGTCCTGAAAAGACTAATTCATTTTTTCCTTCATCTGTTTGATGAATTGGGAATGTTCCAAAAGACATACTTTTTCTAGGTACAATGCTCCCCAATTTGAAATGCGCGCAAGCCATCTGGAAGGAATGGCAAATGAAAAAGACGTGCTTCTTAACATTCGCGTCAGATTGATTCCAGGTCCAGATCATATCTATCCATTCTGAGTACTTTTGGTCCCATCCAGCTACGCCTTCTCCATTCAGTGGACTGCCAGGCCCACCCGAAGAAATATAAATATCGTAAGAAGTGTCTGGCAACGCTCCTTCCTGTCGCACATCATAGACTTGCCACTCTATCTGATCTTGATAAGTATTGACAATGTCTTTGATGCACTGCATTCCTTTATTTTTCGTCCCATTGTATAGGTCTAGTATTGCTAGTTTTAATTTCATGCGTCTGTTTTCTCGATAGTCGAATTAAAATCAAAAGGGAGAAATCAACAATTTGTGTTGTCAAATTCTCCCTTTTTTACTTCTGTTTAACCCGGTTTTACTTTAAAGGTTCTTTCTGTATTGCTGATTTCATGAACTTACCCCAAGTCAAATTATCTTTTCCAGGCTCTTGCTGCTGCGCTCGCTCTATGGCATAATTGGCGGCGGTTTCGACCACCCAATCAAAATTGGCTTGTCCCACAGAGTGAATATCCGCATCTGGTGCTGGATTGCAGAAGTCAATCGCATAAGGCACACCATCACGTACAGCAAACTCTACAGTATTGAAGTCGTAGCCCAAACCGTTACATATTTTCAATACCAGCTCTTCCATCTGATCGTGTAGTGACTGCGGAATATCAAAGTGCGCATCGTATCGCAAATGATGTGGATTTCGTGGCTCATAAGGCATGATGCGGACGTGCTTACCACCGACACCATAGCAACGGAAATAAGACGTAAAATTGATGTTCTCTTGTAGCATCATAACTAGCTGTCCAGTTTCGTCATACGACTTGGATAGCTCTTCTTTATTGTGTACTTTATAGACATTCTTCCATCCACCACCCGCAAAAGGCTTCATAAATGCTGGGAAACCGATATACTCAAATATACTGTCCCAATCCATCATCTCCATATTCATGAAAGAATCAGCAGAAGTGTCGTCCGGTCGCTGCTTTGAAGGTAACAAAACCGTATTCGGTACAGGCACATCTATATTGACAGCTAGGGCATTGTTAAAGAACTTCTCATCTGCACTCCACCAAAATGGGTTGTTGATGACTGCTGCGCCACCGATAGCCGCATTCTTCAAGTAGGCTCTATAAAAAGGAACGTCCTGAGAAATACGATCAATGATAACGGCGTACTCAGAGGGTGCGCCCTGTACTACTTTATCTATTTTGACTGGTTCGGCACGGATACCGTCTATATTTTTAGAATTGACGCGGTCGATAAATGCGCCTGGAAATGTTCTTTCCTGTCCAAAGAGTATCCCAATTTTCTTCATTGCTTGTTATGTGTTTAAGGTGTTGAATAGAACAAAGGTAGCCGCTATTTCAATAAATACGGTCAAAGTCTTCTATAATTTGAACGACTAGCTCCAAATCTTTATAAAAATCCCGTATCAACTCAAAACTACTGTTTGGTCTAAATAAATAAGGCTCAAGAAAGTTAGCTGGTTCGGTGATAAGCAAATAGACTTCTTGATTGATAATAGAAATGAATAGTTCTTTGTCGTATTCTGCTACATAGTTGGCGATCAGCTGCTGCAAAGACACGGTGAGTAATTCTCTCGTCGGGATGACCTCACGCTCCTCTACTTCTATTAGTTCTTCAAATAGCATATCTTGAGGTGTATCATTCGCATAGACGTCAAAACGATTCGCGAAAGGCGCATCATGAGGATTGCGCATTAAATTTTCGCCACCTTCGTCTAATATAGATTTAATGCTGCCTTCCAGTTGCTGCCGACGTTCTTTGGGTAAAATGAGCAATGTTCCTTGTGCTCGCTCCTGCTGCAATTGCAATTTGGTACGGACGAATATCCCTTTGAAGACTTCACGTACCTTTCCATCAACGGGTGAATGATCTTGAACCCGTATCTCACACAATCTAAACTTAATACTTCCGATTTCGCCAGAGATAAAATCTTCTCCTTCATAGTAGTTGGCTCTCGTCTTAAAGATGCGACTGCTCAAAAATTCTTGTTTAGGCAAAAACTTCCGCTCACTATACCCAAATTCTCCATAGTTTAGTCGATCATCTAAAAAGTCAAGCAGCAATTTGACGATACGCGGCTTAAAAGTTCTTCTAAAATTATAGGCTTTGACGATCAGCCAAGAAAAATAGGCAATCAATGGAATCAGACCGATCAAAGTCAGAATAAACACATTAAAATACAACTCCACAGCTGTCAACGCCACCACTAAAATAATAGACAAACCAAACAGGCGAATAATACGCTTCCGCTCCAGCTCTGTCCGCAACAGTTCTGGATAAATTGTATGGTTATAGTATATTCTAAATTCGTCTATTCGCCTCATTGGGAAGCAGATGGCTGTCAATTTGATGCACCAAGATAAAAAACGTAAAACGATAACGTGACTTCCATCCAGAAAAAAAGCCATACTTCCCAGTACGGCTTCATTTAGCAATGATTATAATCCACGTGTTATGATTCTTATACTAGGGTTTGGTTTACCACCAAGCCCTAGTTTTTTCTTTTTTACAATTTACCGATTTACCTCAAACTTCTCATTCACCACTTGACCATCCTCAGTATGCGCTCTCAAAATATAAACGCCATTCGTCCAGTTTTTCACATTCAACTGATACAAATTTGTATTGTCCAACATACGCTGTCCAGTCAACGTAAACACTTCCACTCGCTCCACATTCTGACTGATGTTCAAAAAGTCTGCCGTAGGATTCGGATAGACATTGATCAATCCTTCTGCTAGTTCAGCAGGTTGCACTTCTTCCTCTACTTTGTTCGGATCGATTTTGAAAGTAAACTCGTCTGAGCCTAAGTCAATACGGGTACCATTGCTAGTGATGCCAGTTGCAGTCAAGTAGAATTTACCTTCTAGTTCTTCGTCGCCTAGACGGAAAGCATCAATATCAGCTATAGAAATACCGATTGTTTTCGCAATCTGTCCATGTCCACTTGCAAAAGCTAAGTTGGTACGTGTGCTTGCTGCAGCAATTCGACCACTCACTACTTCTTTAGACAAAGAAAGATTGGCAGAACCATAGCTAAACCAGCTATCTTGATCGAATTCTACTCTGACTGTTCCTTCTCTCAAAAATGAAGTCGAGTAATTGACATTGATTTCTACACCATATAAGTCAGTCGTTGGGAAAAACTCATTTCCCATAATGATTGGAATCTCTAAGATCGCACCTGGTCCATATACTGGAATAGTATCCGGTTTGCCATAGTAAATAGGCATAGGCTCAGGAGCGGGTAGTCCGGCTGCAGTAAGTGTATGCTTTCTACCAAAGTTAGCAATGATAGCAGCAGTATCAGCAGAGTTTACCAATCCGTTTCCGTCTGTATCACTATGTTTCAAGTCAACTTGTGTGTATCGAGAATTTGCCCAATCAGTAGCAGATGAACCATACCAAGCATCACGAGTACGAGAGCGAGTGGCACCGGTTTTACCAATAGCATAACCTAGTGTCAATAAGTCTTGCATATCGACAACACCATCATTATTGGTATCACCTTCCCAAACACAGTCCGCCAATACACATTTTTCATCATCAGGAACAGTGATATCAAGAATGTCTACACGTATTTTAATAGATCTACAATCTGCATTTGGAGAGACACAATATTGTACTTCAAACTCATCTTGTCCCGTCACTTGCTGAGTAGGCGTATACAACAATACTTTTTCTCCTACTACACGCTGACCATATACATCTTGATCTATGGTCTGGAAGAAAGCTACTTGACCCAAATCTCCTTGTGATACCACCTTGAAAGAGTGATAATTGACAGGAACGGCATACTGAATCGCTAGTGGGCTGTTTTTGGCGACACTCAACTCAAAAGTAGAAGCAGACGGATTGAAGTCATTGACGTAGACATAAACAGTTGCCTGCTCTATGCTTCCATCGTTTTTTGTGACTTGATAAGTAAAGCGATCGACAGAGTAAGGATTGTTGACTACAGTTTGGAATCCGGCATTTGGTGTATAAGTCACCAAACCTGTTTCAGCTTCTGCTAATGTACCAAATTGAGGTTGTTGTAAAATAACAACGCTAGCAAAATTAGCAGCATCAATATCATTTTCCAGATAATTGATCTCTACTGCTGTGCCTATAGGTGTGTATGCATAGTCATCTATCGCAAATACACTTTCTGCTTCCGCGTCTATAATTTCGACATTGATCGTTTTGGTGACAACACCGTTAACAAAAGTAAACTGATCGTCTCCCGTTTCTCCATCATTTGGTACATACGTCCAAACATCTTCGCTATTATCTATAAATCCTTTGGATGGCTCTAGTTGCAATTGGAAATCATCCAATGAAGTCAAGATAGGTTGAGGTGTGTTTTTCTTGGTATACAGTTGAAGTGTTTCGTCGGCACTTGTATTCTCAATAACAGAAATACTAACCGTTGCGTTATCGCAAACACCCGCTTCATTACAAACTAGATATTCTACATATCCGATGCCATTGAAGTCGGTCATCGGTGTGTAAGTAATGCTACCGTCTATATTGACACTCACATTTTGAGCACCTGCTGCTACTAGAATATCTCTTATCTCTAGTGTACCATTTGGATTGTCTTGTGTATCGTTATTCAGTACAGCAACCTGAACAGGAGTAGTCACATTGGTCTGACCATAATCGTCCATCGCCAAAACAGCAGACTCTTGTACATTGATAATGTAAGTCTGTTTAATAGTGACAAACTGCGCGCTGAAATATTGTACGGTAAACGTATCCTCTCCAGAGAAGCCATCATTTGGTACATAGACGACTTTATTGAACCCAACTTGACCAATAGTGCCAAGATTGTTTCCTCCTGCGGAGAAGTAAGCCGTACCATTAGATGGAGGTATGGAAATTTGAGGCTGCATAAAGAATGCCTCGATGATCGCCTTATCGTAGGCTTCCCCTTGATAAATATTATCGCTTGTTGTCTGTGCCCCTAAAAGTAGTGGCAGCCCGACAATTAAGGCGAGTAAAAGAAGTTTGATGTGTTTAATTTTTGTCATGCTCACGTGGATTTGGATCGTTACTGCTAAGTTTATGTAATTAATTGAGTGGGATGTGTGGATAGATGTCTCAACTAATTTGGTGGACTTTATTTAATCATAACACGGAAAAAGCCCAGTTTTCAGCTATAAAGATAAAGATTCCGCTTCATTTACGCAAAACATTTCAAAAGGTTTAACGCTATTGAGCAAAAGTGGAAGATTTTTTTTGACTTAATTCACTCAATACTGAAACTTATTGTGAAAATGAAAGTAACCAATAATCGTATTTATCGTTTATCAATCAATACTTTACACAATTAATTGTGAAAAATAATAGATAGATGTCTCTCCTAGAAACAAAAGTTTTTTCGGTATTACAGAAATTCGATAAGTATGAGCAAAATCGCTGTCGAAAGTATATCTATTCGCCTTATTTTAACGCCAATGAGCAACTGCTTCAACTCTATGATATACTCGTGAAAGAAATTGCGAAGCCCTCCAAAAAAGGATTATCTAAACAAATGGTTTGGAAGGAAATATATCCATCTAAGAAATATGATGATGTACGAATTCGTAAACATACTTCTGAGTTAATGAAATTAGTGGAGGGCTATTTAACGCAGCAATTTTATGACGAGGACAGTTATAACGCCGCAGTAAATTTAATGAAAGTAGCAGAAAGAAAGGGTCTGGATGAGCTGTATAAAGGGTCAATACGCAATGCGAATCGCATCCTAGAAAAGCATAAATCCTTGTCAGCATCTTACTTCCTGAATAAATATAGGATGGAAGATTATTCTTTTGGATTGTTATTTGATAACGAATCTCGTATAGATCAAAAACCGCTTAATTATACGCGTGCGCTGAAAAATCTAGATCAATTTTACCTCGCCGAAAAACTGCGTATCTACTGCTCTATTTTAAGTAGAGAATATATAACTTCACATGATTATGAAGTCGAGTTCATGAACGAAATCATCGAATACGTTTCGAATAATATCGAAGATGTTCTTCCTAATGTGAAGGTGTATTACTTTATGTATTTGACTTACAAAGACCGTAGCGATCTGGAAAGCTACTTCAAGTTCCGAGATTTGACTAACAAGTTTTCTACAGAGTTTCCACAAAAAGAAGCTTATGGTATTTATAATTCTCTGATCAATTATTGTGGTCATCAAATCAGAGCAGGGAAAAAGGATTTCTTCAAAGAATTATTTAGCATATATAAAGAAATGAATGACAACGGAACTATCGTGATCAATAATAGTATCCATCCAGCAATGTTTAGAAATGTAGTCGCAATCGCTTCAAATATTGAAGAATATGAATGGGCAGAAAACTTTATATCTGATAACAAAGAAAAACTTGCTGAAGACCAACGCGAAAACCTAGTCACATTCAACTTAGCACGCCTTTACTTCGCACAAAAAAAATACGACCAAGTTACAAATCTCCTCCGTGAGGTAGAATACTCAGATATTTCCCTTGCGCTACAAGCCAAGACCATTCTTTTGATGACCTACTTTGATACAGATGAGCTCGACCCTCTGGAATCATTTCTAGAAAGCTTCCGCGTCTATCTCAACCGCCACAAAGAAATTCCTCAACAGCGGAAAGATTATTTCAAAAACCTCATCAAATTCACCAAAAAACTCACGCGCATCATCCCGGGCGATAAAGAAGCCGTAGCGAAGATCAAGAAGGAGATTGAGGAGACGGAGAACTTTCGGGTGCGGTGGTTGGAGGAGAAGATTGGGGAGCTTGAATAGGCTGCGCCTAGCCGTGAGCCATTAGCTTTTAGCCGTTAGCTGTTCAGTGAGTGCTCTTTTTCAGCTATGGCAGTGTAATGAGCTGATTGACACTTATCAAGCTTCGGTGTTTTCAGCTTTGATGGAATTGGTGTATAAACTACTAGACTTCAGTGACCTTCGGAACAGCTAAAAGCTCATAGCTAGTAGCTCATAGCTCTCCCCCCTACTCATTCAACTGATAGTCCCTAAACTCATTAACGATTCGCTGTGCAAAACTCATCTTATTCGTGATGATTTCTGCACGTCCCGTGCCGAGTTGGCGAATATCAAAAGGGATGCCATAAGTGGAAGTCAAGTCTTCGGGTAGTTGCACCTGGACTTGTACTAAGTCATCTTCCGGTAGCGTAGCTATGGCTGCTACATTGCCTTTTAAGATTCCAAATTCAGATTCGGGATAGTCGGAGAGGAAGATATTGACAGTCTGCCCAACTTTGACTTTAGCGATGCCTCTTGGCTGGATTTGTACGCGCCCTAAATAAGCATTTTCTTCCTTCGGCACGATTCTACCGATCACTTCCTCGGCTTGAGCAAAATAACCATTTTCGATATTGGTTTGTAGAATAAACCGTCCATCTCGCCGGGCACGAATCAGATTATTTTGCTTCCAATCTTTGATAGCTGCTTGTACATTGGCTTTGGCGACTTGAACCTTTGTTCGTTCGGTCGCTAGTTCTTCTTGATTTTGAGCGCGTAGGTCAGCGATGTCCGATTGCAACTCTGCGACTCGAATTTCGATCAGATTGATGGCTTCTTGATTGCTAAGAGCGTCAAATTCTCGGTCTAGTTTGGCCTGTACCGCTCTTTCAAATTCTGCTGTCGCGATGGTAGCGTCCTTTGCCAATCGCTGCTTGCTTGCTGCTTGTCGGCTGGCGAGTGCGGTATTTTCATTAACCAAACCTTCTTTTTGTTGGAGTAAATTGAGTCTAGCTTCATACAACTCGATTTGATTGCTTTTGCTGGCGATTTGTTGAGTGATACTTTTTTTGGCGCGCAGGTTTTGGTAGTCGAGTTGGGCTTGTAGAAAGTTGTTATAAGTAGACTGTATACTTCCTAGCTGTAGTTCAGTAGAAAGTTCAAAATCGGGTTGAGACAACATTATTTCTAGCTTTTCCACATCTTCCATATCAGCCGCATTATCGATGATAGCAAGCGTTTGTCCTTCTTTTACGACGGCTTCATCCTTCACCAATAAAGTCAGCGCGCCACTCGAAGGCACACGACATTCCAAAGGAGCTAAATCCGTCGTCATTGTAATTGTTCCGGTGACTTTGTCGCTGTATTTCAGATAAGCCGCGATGCCCCAAAGAATCAATAAGCCAACGAAAAATAATGCCATTCCGACACCGATCAATCTATTAGAGAGTTGGCTAGGTAAGCGCGTTTCTTGATATGCTTGTTCCATTGTTCTACATATTCGATTTTAGCAAAGTTATCAATTTTATGAATGCCAAATTTCAATAGCCAAAACCTGTAACTTACTCCTCTCCTACTCGTTAAAACTTATACTAATTGCCATCATTCAACAACCTAAAATCGTCTTATCAACACTCTACGACGGTATTATTGAGCTTACGTCAATGGCAATCACTACGGTTCTTCTCGCAGACAATTATCCTATTTTCCTAGAAGGTCTCAAAGCTTTTCTAGCTCCTTTCCCGGACATTCAAGTCACCGCTTGTACACAGAATGGTGCTGCCGCTTGGCAATTGTTGCAAGAGCAAGCGTTCGATTTGATTATACTTGATCTGAACTTATCAGAGATGAATGGGCTGGATTTACTTGCTGCTATCCGGCATTTGGAGCATCCACCGAAAACGCTGGTTTTTTCTATGTTCCGAGAGACGAAGATTGTAGAACTAGCAATTCGTCGTGGCGCAGATGCCTATCTTGCAAAGGATACTCAACTCGAAGAACTGTATATCGCGATAGAAGAAGTGATGGATGGTGGTTTTTATCTGGATGAGAGCATACATTTGCACATGCCGGGCTTTTCGTTACAAGAAAAAGAATCCAGCTTGTTGTCGAAAATGAAGCGACTCTATAGCTTGACACGACGAGAAGGGCAAGTCTTGTCTTTAATCGCTGCCACCCGCACCAATCGAGAAATCGCCGATGTTCTCAATATCAGCGATCAGACCGTGGGCGTACACCGTCGAAATATCTTGCGCAAATTTGGGGTACACAATACCAGTAGCTTGATTCGGAAAGTCTTTGAATTTGAGAGAGTCAATTAGCCTCATGCGCTAGGGTTGCTTCAAGTCAACCCTATCCCTTCACAAGTTGCTAGATTTTGCCTTCCATCTGCATTCTTGCATAGTCCTTCGCGAAGTAAGTAATAATCACATCCGCACCAGCTCGATGCAAACTCAATAGCGTCTCCGGCATGGCTTTATCATAGTCCAACCACCCGTTTTGACAAGCTGCTGTCAGCATCGCACATTCACCACTGACATGATAGCACACAATCGGTAACTGACTATTTTGTTTCAGACTTTGAATCACATCCATATAGTGGAGTGCAGGTTTCACCATCAGCATATCTGCTCCTTCCAATGTATCTAGTTCTGCTTCTAGCAAAGCCTCTCTCCTATTGGCAGGATTCATTTGATAAGTCTTTTTGTCGCCAGATTTGGGTGCAGAATCTAGCGCATCACGGAAAGGTCCATAAAAAGCACTCGCATACTTGGCAGTATAGGAAAGAATACCTGTTTCCGAATAGCCAGCTTCGTCCAGTGCTGCTCGAATACTCCCTACGCGTCCATCCATCATATCCGAAGGACCGATATAGTCGAATCCAGCTTGCGCTTGAGCAACTGCCATTTTGTCTAGAATCGGAAGTGTCTCGTCATTCAAAATCCTTCCATTTTCGACCAATCCATCATGACCATCCGAACTGTAAGGATCCATCGCTACGTCGCTCATCAAATTGACATCTGGAAAGGCTCGCTTGATGCGTTCAACAATTTTGAGGTAGAAATTGTCGGGATGATAACTATAAGTTGCTGTTTTATCTTTCTTGCTTTCTTCCACGGCAGGAAACAAAATGAAACTGCTCAATCCCATCTTGTGACAGTCTTCTATTTCTCGCAGTAGATGATTTTCGGATAAGCGATAGTTGCCAGGCAAGGATTTGATTTCCTCCTTTACATTTTCGCCATCGACCATGAATAGTGGGTAAATGAGATGCGAGCGATCGAGATGTGTTTCTTGTGCTAGACCTCTGATGGCGGCGGTTCTGCGGTTTCGGCGGGGACGTTTCAGTAAGATGTTAGACATTAGATATTAGATGTTAGACGCGAGATATTTCTGTAGAATTGGCGAATCGTGGAATTGAAAAACTGACAAACTGATGAATTGATAATATATACAGAAATCAGGCTATGAGGTGCTGAACTGCTAACTGCCAGGGCAAACGCATCAAATTCCTTTTTGCTCTTTGATTTATCAAATGATTCAATTTTTCAGCGACATGAGCATGGTATTTGTCTAAAGCCGACGGGCTATTCATTTTGGCATTGCCCCAAAACGAATCAAAAGGTCTAGAAATGGCAAACTCCTCCGTCGAACCTGCCCTTTCGCCATCCGCCACCTAAGTAAAACGTGTTCCACACTTGCTCCATAAGACAACTATTGATTATCATACTTTTGATGCGTTTGCCCTAG
>JBCDHX010000108.1:0-20214 GCA_038749535.1 Bacteroidota bacterium | reverse complement strand
AGTGATGACACGACCTGCTTTGAAGGTGATGTCTAAGTTATTGGCGATGGTCACATTGCCGAAGATGGAATCGACAGCTCGGTAGGTGCTATCGATTGTTGGATCAGCGGTGATGAGGAGTGGAAGGTCGGAAAAGCCTTCGCAGATATCGTCGGGGTTGCAGATGCCGTCTTGGTCGGTATCCTCGAAACAGTAGGGGCAATTGATGGTATCTGCGCCTTGTCCGAGTGGTTCGCCACTGTCTAGCGTCACGAAGATTTTATCTAGTTTAACGCCAGGTTCTCGCCATGCCATATCGACGATGTTTTCGCCGACGGAGAGGTTGAAATTGACGGGCGTCGTACCTGTTTGACTCGTCCAATTGCCAACTTGATCCCATTCATAGACGGTATTGTATGGCGGCACTCCATTGATGTTGTTCCAGCGTTGCCAAGTGCCGCCATTAGCGCGTACCCAAAGCGAGTTGCCGTTTTGAACGACTATTGTTCGGGCATAGACTTTGTACGCGCCAGCTTCGCTCACTGCAAACCGAAACCGCACATAATCTTCCAGATCAGTGGGCGCACTGCCAGTAGAGGTGCTGTTTGGAGAGAGTAAAAAGGTATCATTAGAAGCGTTAATATCAAAGGTGGATGTCCATTCGCTGCCCACTTCGGCGCATTCAGCTTCTAGCCAAAAATCGGTGTCTCCACTAGGCATCGGTGTGCCGGCGCAGACGCAGTTGGTCAAAATATCATTTATGGTCATTGGGTCGCCATCGTCGCAGGCTGTGCCATCGGTGGTATTGTCGCAAGTGTCGCAGCCGTCGGGCAGTCCATCGCTATCCGCATCTAAGTTGTCATCGAAGCCTGGGCATTGATCTTGGGCATCGCAGATGCCATCCATATCGGTGTCGTTGCAGTCGCCACAGTTGGAAGCAGTTGCGCCGAAACCTGTTGGCTCTAAACCTGTGAGCGTCACATAGATTTTGTCGAGTCGTGCATTCGGTTCTCGCCAAGCAAAATCGACTGTATTTTCACCAACCGTTAAATTGAAAGTGACGGGAACAGCATTGTGTCCACTCGTCCAATTACCGACTTGATCCCACTGAAAATTGGTGGAATAATCGGGCGAATTGACGCGATTCCATTTTTGCCAAGTGCCGCCATTGGCGCGTACCCAAAAAGAATCATCGTTGCCACCTGTGGTGCGTGTGCGGGCATAGACTTTGTATGAGCCCGCATCACTGACCTGAAAATGGAAGCGCACGCGATCTTCGGGATTGGAAGGGGCATTGTCGAAAGCAGTTGTCGAGGGTGGCAAGAGGAACGTATCATTGGCGGCGTTGACATCGAAAGTTTTTGTCCATTCGCTACCTACTTCCGCGCATTCAGCTTCTAGCCAGACGTTGGTTTGATTGACGGGAACGCCAGCGCAAACACAATCGGTGATGACATCATTGGAGGTGTCAGGATTGCTGTCGTCGCAAGGTGTGCCGTCGGTGGTGTTGTCGCAAGTATCGCAGCCATCGGGTGTGCCATCCATATCGGCGTCGAGATTGTCATCAAAGCCTGCACATTGGTCTTCGCTATCGCAGATGCCATCGTTGTCGCTATCTTGGAATGTACCGACGCAGTTGCAATTAGTATCAAAAACATTACCTGTGGTGCAGTCATCTCCGTCGTCGCAAGCGGTGCTAGGCTGACAAGCAGGTGGTTCGCAGTTGGTCAGCCAATTAATGAGGTTGAGGGCATATTGTTTATTGGAGAGGCGATTGATATTGGTGCCTGCGCCGTTGAGGTTGAAGAAGGTGTTGCGATCAAAGTGACCTGCGATACGTCCTTGATCGACGGTAGCGATGATGAGGGCAGCGTCGTTGACAGTAGGCGTTTGACTCGGTCCTGCGTTCATGCCAGTATTGCGACGGACGACATTTTTGGCGTTGGCGAGGATGGTGGAAGTGACGCCTGTGATATTGGGATCGGATAGCGTGATGGGCGAAACGCCTTCTCCATCGAAGGAAGTGACGCCGATGAAAATGGGATGATTGGGGTCAAGAAAATCGGAGGAATTGATGGCGTAAGTGCCTTGATCTTGATTCATCGTCCAGCCAAAGCGATCCAAAAAACCTTGCTCGGAGCTAGGTGCGTCTCCCCAATTGCTGCCCCAATTGGCGTCGCTGATGAAGAGTGCGCCACCACCCAATCGGACGTAAGACTCCAAAGAGTCGATGGAAGCGGTACTGTAAGTCGCATTGTTTGAGCCGAAGACAATGCATTCGTATTGAGCCAGATCAAGGCTTGTTAAATCTATTGGGATATTGGGTGATTCTATGAGCTGAGTGAGTTGGTAGCCTTCATTTTCGAGTGCTGTCGCAAACTCTCCCCAACCGCGATTTGGGCTGCTCGTACTAAAGTCAGTGATGTCTGAAAGCTGATCGTCCGTGCCTCCTTCCAAAAATCCACCAGTTCCTGTGCCACCTCGGATGAAGAGAATATTTTGGGTGCAGCTATTGGAAGTAATCAACGCGACCCAGTCGTTGCTATCGGGTGCTGTGATGCTGCCGTCTACTGTTGTTTCTGTGGTTTGTAAAACACCATCACGTGGATTATACCAGCGGACGATCCAGTCACCTGCGGGCAAAGTGATATTGGTGCTGCCGCCGTTTGGGAGATAGATGGCATAGGCTTCGTCGGTTTTTCCGAAGACATAATCGTTGCTATTTGAAGTGATGCTATTTTGATTGATGGCATCGGGTAGATATTGTTGGAAATGCGTTTGGAAGAAATCTAGGGCAAAAGCAGCATCGGTATATTTTTCGTCTCTCGTTCGGTGATCTTCGCATTGCAAGTCGCCACAACCTGATTGATAGCCATAATAGAATTCGACGCCAGCGCCACCTGCCATCAAAGTTGCCCAAACGACTTTATGACGCACTAGTTTTCGATCGTCAGGATCGCTATTGACACCTATGCTGGCATTGCCTGGTTCATCGACGGCGACGATCCATTTTTTGCCTTGAGTCTCGGATTGTTCTACCCAACTAAGGACGTCGCTAAATACCTCGTTGTAGGTCGAATTGGAGGTTTGAAGAGATGCGCCTGTGTATTCGGACTGATTGCCCAAAAGTGGCGTATAAACGCTATTTTTCTGTCCTGGATAGGTATGAATAACGCGATTGTGCTGGTAAGGATCGATCTGCTCGAAGTAGGCTGCCATGTCTTTTCGCTGCTGCTCGGTCTGCACATTTTCTTCTCCCATATTCCAATTCAACGCCAAATGATGCCCAAATCGCGCCACCAATTCTCGATAATACAATTTGCGCTCCCGATCGACTGCACCACCATCCATTTTGCCGTCATTTTCTGTTTCTTGCGTTTTGAAGTGGAGATATATGCCTTTCAAATCGGCGTACTCGAATACTTTTTCCCATTGTACCATTCGGGAAACATCGAAGCGGTCGTGATGAACGCCCAAGTCCCATTGATTGGCATCGCCGTAGGTGTTGTAAGTTGAAATTGGCACTTTCAATAAGTGTGGGAATACATTTTCATCATCGCCTGCCAAACTAAAGGTCAGGAAAGAAAACGCATTCATCCCTTTGCCAGACAAATAAGCAATCGCGCCTAGCAATTCCGAGCCTTTTCCATTCTGCCAAGTGTAGCTGCTCGCTTCTGAAGCATTGTAATCTTGAGCATGAGGCGACCAACTTTTTCGACGATTGCCACGATTGGGGACATCATCAAAATCTTCATATGCCAAAGTGTTTTCGGGTGCATCGGCTCCAGCTTTGACAAACCATTCGTCTGTTTCTTGAAACTGTAAATAATGCTCACCGACATATTTAAGTCTGCCTTTTCCTCTTAGATCGCGTCCATTTTTGTCGGTTGCGGTGACAACAAAAGAACCAGTTTCGCTATCCATAAAACCTGCGCTTGTACCGCCACCATTCACTGCCACATCTGTCCCTGTAGTAAAGGCAACGCTATAATTCCAAGTACCAATAGTATCTGGCGCAAAGTGAACGCGCCATTTGTCGCCACTCGTCGCGCTGCTCTCTTCGGCATTGCCATCGGCAGCGTAGTAGCCAGGGACGGTATAGGTTTTGCTGCCATTGGTGAAGGTGACTGCTAGGTTATAGTCGGCAAATGGATTGGGTGTTGCTGTTTCTGAGGTATTCGGACCGTCGAAGGTGAGGGTAATTTTGTGCCAGGTTTTGAGTTCGCCTGTGAGGATGGCTTGGGCGAAAACAGTCTGAATTTGGCAAAGAAGAAGTATGAGTATCGTGTAATAAGTCAATTTCATCGCTGTAGGCATTACTGATTCGACTATGAATCTACCTATAAAATACGACTATTAGGGGATATTATGAATTTTTGGAATATAATTTTGTGCGGCCTCCTGCTTTAACTGCTTACCGATTAAACGGAACTTCATTCACCCAGTGAAAGCCTCGATTGACGAGCAGATGGTCTTTTTTCCCTACCACGATGTCCAGCGTATCTGTTCTATATACACCATAAATATGAATCTTCTCATCAGGACTTATATCATACCGGAGGCTGAAAAAGTCAGGATCACTATTCAGTTTCAGATTTAATACTTTCGTCGTTGTGTCAACTTGGAACTGATACTTTAACTGGCTACCACTTTTAGTTTCAACATAGATATCACCTTTCCATGAGTAAAAAGTTTCCCAGTTTAACGCATTGGGATTAGAGGAGATGCTTTTTGGATTTACTGTTCTGCGCTCAAAAGATTCTACAATATATTTTCCGTGAAAAAGAGGAGATTGATCTTGATTATCCATCAGGTTCGAATATTCAATCATTTTGTAGTTGATGAATGATAACTGAGCAAATATGACTACCCACTTCACAATCATTTTGGTTCGTAAATATTGGGTAGGAATAATCGTGGAAGTAGGACGAGCTGCTACAGATCTATTTTCTATAAAAAAGTAAAATAATCGTTTGACATCTAGCAAAATCAAAAATAAACTCATAAGTACCAAATGGGTGGAAAAGAGTTTCAGCGGTACATCGTAACAATAATTCAGCATCATCACATTCGACATGACTCCAAATACGATTAATGCGCCTAATATAGTTGTCCTCCGAGAGAATAGTAGTGTCCCTCCAATACATTCAAGTAACCCGGTGAAAACAGTATAAGTCTTCGAGTAGCCCATGAAAGTCCAAAGTAGCCCCATGGGAGATATATCGCCAATCCTTTGGTCAAGCCTCACTTCATTGGGGAATAGAAACTGGCCATCGTACACTTTTGCTAATCCATAAAAGAGCATTTGGAAAGCTAAAAAATACCGGATGAATACGACCAGTGAAAGGGACAGGATATTGTAGTTCCATTTTCTGTACCACAAACTCATTGGGATAGCGAGTAAAAATGCTAGTAAGCCAAACAACAAAACTTGATAGTAATGATAAGTCGTGTCACCGCTACCGGTCATAACATACTTGATGGGCATATTGTGACCTAATAAATCAGCAAACCACGGTATAATTTCACTCCAGATCGGGTCAGCCCATAATACAGATGTAGATACATTTGAGGTGATATACAGTATGGAATAAATGAAAAGGAACAGAAAGGTGACTTGCTGAATAAGATGCCAATTGGTTTTCATACGTTTTGCTTTTTTCTTAAACGCGAAGGAGATAATTTATGTTATTCATTATACATCTAATCGTTTAGCAAATTCTTTTGTTGCTTACTCTACAAATAATTCCTAATACTGCATCTAACTCAGACCAAAAATCCATAAATACGCCATTATGATGTCAAAAGTAATAGGTGCTGTTCTTAACCTTTCGCAATCGACAGCACTTTTTTGTAACTTAGGATTACTTTTCGGCTAACACACCCTCCAAACACTTAAAATGAAAAAGCGCGCACCCATCTATTTCGTCTTCGTCTTGCTGTTCTCTTTCTTCTTACAGCAAAGTTGTCAGAATAAAATTGCTAAAGAGTCGGTCGCTTTTACCAAACAACTTCCCGAGGTCATCGACTACAACTTCCACGTCAAACCCATCCTTTCTGACCGTTGCTTCAACTGTCACGGACCTGACGAAAACACACGAGAAGCAGGGCTTCGTTTTGATACAAAAGAGGGTATTTTCGCAGCTTTGGGCAAAGCAGAAGATCGTCATGCCGTCATTCCACATGATGTAGAAAATAGCACTCTTGTTCAACGCATCTACTCCGAAGATCCCGAAGATATGATGCCCACCCCCGAGTCTAATCTAAGCCTAACCGATCACGAAAAAGAAATCTTCAAAAAATGGATAGCGCAAGGTGCAAAATGGAAACAACATTGGTCATTTTTGCCGATTGACTCGCCTGAGTTGCCTACGGTCAATGATGAAAATTGGGTGAGTAATGAGATCGACTATTTTGTATTGTCGAAATTGCAACAAAATGGACTGACGCCCTCCGAACGCGCTGATAAAGCAGCTTTACTACGAAGAGTGAGCTTTGATCTGACTGGTCTGCCGCCAAGTATAAAGGAACTAGAGGATTTTGAAAATGACACTTCGCCTCAGGCTTATAAAAAAGTAGTTGACCGCTTGCTCAATTCCGACGCTTATGCAGAGAAAATGACCAATCATTGGCTGGATCTAGCGCGCTATGCTGACACGCACGGCTACCAGGATGACTTGGAGCGTATCATGTGGCCCTGGCGTGATTGGGTGATCCACGCGTACAAAGAAAATATGCCATACGATGAGTTTGTCACTTGGCAGTTGGCAGGCGATTTACTTCCCAATGCCACCAAAGAGCAACTCATCGCCACTGCTTTCAACCGCAACCATAAAATCACACAAGAAGGCGGCGTCATTCCCGAAGAGTACCGAGTGGAATATGTAGCTGATCGTACACAGACGTTTGGAACGGCATTTTTGGGACTTTCTTTTGAGTGCGCCAAATGCCACGATCACAAATATGATCCCATTTCTCAAAAGGACTTTTTCAGTATGTACGCTTTCTTCAATAATGTACCTGAAAAGGGATTGATTGAGCAATATGGTGCGATTCCTGAACCTTATATCGAACTGACACAAGAAGAGATCACAGAGCAACTGACCTTCATCCAAAATCTGGATACGCTAGAGACCATTCCTTTGATGGTGATGGAAGAAATGGAGCAACCACGCGCCACTTTCGTCCTCAATCGAGGCGCGTACGACCAACCAACCGAAGAAGTGCGACCTAATACACCAAAATCGGTCTTGGCTTTTGCTGACGACTATCCGCAAAACCGTTTGGGGCTTGCCAAATGGCTATTCGATCCCACCAATCCACTCACTGCTCGTGTCGCTGCCAATCGCCTTTGGCAACAATGTTTTGGGCAAGGACTGGTCGGTAGTATCGGGGATTTTGGTAGTCAAGGATCGCTGCCTACGCATCCTGAGTTGTTGGACTATTTGGCGACAGAACTACAGAAAGATTGGGATGTGAAAGCTTTGATGAAAACTATCGTTTTGTCCTCCACTTATCAGCAAAGTAGTAAGGTAACACCTGACTTGCTAGAACTTGATCCCGAAAATCGACTCTTGGCGCGTGCGCCTAGGTCGCGCCTATCAGCAGAAATGATTCGCGATCATGTATTGTCAGCTAGCGGACTGTTGGTCAAAACAGTAGGCGGACCGAGCGTCAAACCCTACCAGCCAGAAGGACTTTGGGCAGAGACTGCCAATGGTGCCAGCGGAAGTACTAGTAAATATCGGCTAGACGAAGGCAGTAAACTCTACCGCCGCAGCCTCTACACCTTTTGGAAGCGCACACTCCCACCACCGAGCATGGCGATTTTTGATGCGCCTTCTAGAGAACTCTGTATGGTCGAACGCGAATCGACGAGTACGCCACTTCAAGCTTTGGTCTTGATGAATGACCCACAAATCATAGAAGCAGCAAGAGTTATGGCGTACCGCTCAATTGAAACAACAGATGATCTGGAAAAAAGAATAGCATGGATGTTTCGATTGGCGACTTCGCGCTTACCAGAGACGGAAGAAGTACAAGAACTAACCGACTATTTTGAAACAGAAAAAGCAAGACTCAGACAAGACGAAGCAGCAGCGGAAGCCTTTTTAGATATTGGTCAATATCCTCAAAAAGAGTTGCTTGAAACACCAGAACTAGCAGCTTATGCGATGACGGCGAATTTGATTTTTAATTTGGATGAAAGCATCTCGAAGTGAACGGATTTTAGATATGTGTGAGGTTGAGTTTTGAACACGGATTGAACAGATTAAACGGATGCCATATAGGTCATATGCTTTTTTCTATTCATTGAGACCAAATAATAATCACGAACAATCTATAATCTTTAAATCGTGCTCTTGAAAACTAACCTCTTAAATGCCTTATATGCCCTTAGGTGTTTCACTTAGGTCAAATCAAAATGTCATGGAACAACCAATCAAAAACAGACAATACGGCATGAATCGCCGTGCTTTCCTCTCTAAATCGAGTGTCGGGATAGGTGTAGCGGCATTGAGTTCATTGCTCGGCTGTCAATTCTTTTCAAAGAGTGAAAGTGGTATTCTGACGCCAGAAGCTGGCGGCGGACTGAGTGGTATCTTAAATCAACCGCATTTTGCACCCAAAGCCAAACGCATCATTTACTTATTCCAAAGCGGCGGTCCTTCTCAATTTGAATTATTCGACAACAAGCCGTTATTGAATGAGCGAAGAGGAGAAGATTTGCCCGAAAGCATCCGAAAAGGACAGCGACTGACAGGCATGACTTCCAATCAAGAGCGGTTTCCACTAGTTGGTTCACAATATGCATTTGCACAACATGGCGAAAGTGGGGCTTCAATGAGCGAATTGCTTCCCTACACTTCTAAAATAGCCGATGAACTTTGCATCATCAAGTCGATGTACACCGAAGCCATTAACCACGATCCTGCGATTACTTTTTTTCAGACTGGTTCGCAGCAAGCTGGTCGACCAAGTATGGGCGCATGGATGAGTTATGGATTAGGCAGTATGAATGAAAATTTGCCTGCCTTTACAGTCTTGCTGTCACGGGGCACAGGTCGCCCGATGGGGCAGCCGCTTTACTCCAAACTTTGGGGCAATGGTTTCCTGCATTCTTTGCATCAAGGCGTACAATTTCGCTCTGGACAAGACCCTGTTTTGTTTTTGCAAGACCCCGAAGGCATGGATCGACAGGGTCGGCGGAAGATGTTGGACAAAATCGCGCTGCTCAATCACAAACAGCTCGAAGAAACAGGCGATCCTGAAATCACGAGCCGCATCGCGCAGTATGAAATGGCGTACCGAATGCAGACTTCTGTGCCTAACATCATGGATACTAGCGGAGAACCAGATTACATCTATCAGATGTATGGCTCTGACTCGACTGTGCCTGGCACTTTTGCTGCCAATTGTTTGCTAGCGAGAAGATTGGCGGAGCAAGATGTACGCTTCATTCAGTTGTATCATATGGGTTGGGATCAGCATGATAATTTACCTACGGCTATCGAAAAGCAAGCCAAAGATGTCGATCAAGCTTCTGCGGCACTCGTCACTGACCTGAAACAGCGCGGTTTGTTAGACGATACGCTCGTCATTTGGGGCGGCGAATTTGGGCGTACCAACTATTCTCAAGGTGTCATGACTGACAAAACTTATGGTCGTGATCATCATCCGCGTTGCTTTACAATTTGGATGGCAGGCGGCGGTATCAAACCAGGTGTGGTGTATGGTGAGACAGATGAGTTTGGCTATAATATTGTCAAAGATCCTGTTCACGTTCACGATTTTCAGGCGACGGTTTTGCATCAGTTAGGCATCGACCATGAGCAATTAACTTATAAGTATCAAGGACGACGATTCCGTCTGACGGATGTGCATGGGCATGTGGTGAAGGATATTTTGGCTTAATTCTCTGTTGTACTTGACTTTGTGATAGACTTGGATTTTGCACTTCGCTCACTTCTTTGAATGACGAATTGTAAATGACGAATGTCAAGCATCTGTGGGAAACGAAAATTCGACTCAACAAATGAGAAACTAATTCTATACGGCTTATCAGTTCGTTAATTTAACAGTTTATCAAAACTAAAATATGGAATTCTTCGGAAGACTACATCCACTTTTGTTACACCTCCCAATAGGATTTCTGCTACTCGCATTTTTGATGGAGCTGAAAAATAGATGGTCAAAAAATCAAGATCTTCGATCAGCGATCAGTTTTGCGTTGTCGTTGGGGACATTGAGTGCGGTGGTGGCGGCGGCTTCTGGCTATTTATTGTCGAGGGAAGGTGGATATGATAAGGAGTTGTTGAGCTGGCATCAGTGGCTGGGAATCGGTACGGCGGTTTTGGCGATAGTGGTCAAAGTATTGCATAGTATGCCTGCTGCTGCTAAGTTCTACTTTCCGTCTTTTGGGTTGATGGTTTTGGTGTTGAGCGGAGCAGGACATTATGGTGGTTCTTTGACGCATGGCTCCGACTTTCTGACCGCGCCATTTGAGGAAGAAGAAGTCGAAAAAGTGATTGCAAGTGTAGATGAAGCTTTGGTATTTGAAGATATTATACAGCCTATTTTTAAGAAAAAGTGTGTCGCTTGTCACAAGCCGTCCAAATCGAAAGGTGGACTCTTGCTTACCTCAATGGAAGAAATCGAAGAAGGAGGAGATTCAGGTGCGTTTTTGGTAAAAAGTAATGCAGCCAATAGCCTTTTCCTACAACGGGCGCATCTGCCTTTGGAAGATAAAAAGCATATGCCGCCTAAAGGAAAGCTTCAATTGACCGAAGAAGAAATCCAGTTGCTAGAATGGTGGGTAGAAGAAGGAGCAGTCACTCAACAAGCTGTTGCGCAAAGTGAGGTTTCGGAAGAGATCGAGATAATACTTACTCAGTATATTCAACCAGCTTCGAGAGGTGTTTTAGACTTAAAAGTCGATTTTGCCAGCGAAAGACATTTGAATGCACTGAAAAACGCAGGTTTTGATATTGAGTTTGTAGAAGCTAAAAAACCGTTTGTGTCAGCGATTTGGAAAAGAAAAAACTCGCCTACGAATGCAGATTTGAAGCTATTGAAAAAGATTGATGAGCAGTTGATTAACTTAGATTTGAACGGTGTCGAATTGAGTGGATCTGGTATGAGAATTATCGGTAATTTACCGCATCTCCAAAAGCTCTTTCTACAAAAAACAACCATCACAAGCGATCAACTTCAAGCCCTTCAAAATACCGAATATTTGTCTTATCTCAATGTATACGAAACCGCCATCGACGATAAAGCCTTGGTACATTTGGAACAGTTCAAGCAATTGAAAAAGCTCTTCCTTTGGCAAACCAAAACGACAACTGAGGGCGTCGCTGATCTACAACAAGCATTGCCCAATCTATACATCAACACTGGTGTCGCAGCTTCTATTTTCGGTGATGTCGCTATTGAAATGCCACGAATCGTTACAGACAAAGAGATGTTTACTGACAGCTTGCTCGTCGAGTTAAAACATGGACTTCCTGATACGCGTATTTACTACACTATAGATGGAAGTCAACCAGATAGTACCTCTTCACGATATGAAAAGCCTTTCTTCATCCATACCTCTACGGAAATTAGCGTATTTGGACAAAAGGAAGGCTGGCAAGATAGCGAAGTATTGACCCAATTCTTTCCTAAGGTCGGCTACGAAATAGTCGCCGCTGACCTATCTGCTCCACCTGCTACTGCCTACGGCGGCGATGGCAGCCAATCGTTGATCGATCTCAAAAAAGGGACGACCGACTTTAGAGATGGCAGATGGTTGGGTTATGAAAGACAGCATGTGGAAGTGCAACTGGACTTAGGAAAGGCTACTGACATCAGTCGAGTGACGATTAGCGCATTGGAAGATACTGGCTCTTATATTTTCTTTCCGAGAGGTTTTGATGTTCTCGTTTCTCAAGACGGGCAAAAATTCCAAAAAATAGCGACAGAAAGCTATCCAACTGCCAACGAACCTTCGCCGAGCACGCTCGACCATTTCACAACAGATTTTCCGACTACAGTGGCACGCTTCATCAAAGTCAATATCAAAAGTCAGCTCAAAAATCCGCAGTGGCATGCTGCACCAGGTGCGCCGAGTTGGGTGTTTGTAGATGAGATATTGGTGGAGTAATAAAAACCAGTCTTGTTGATTTTAAGGATAGCTATCTCGGTTTCATCTTCTGAGTGATGATAGATGAATGTAAAATGTAGAACGCTAAATGCCTAATGTAAATCGGAGGGCAGTTACTTGGCTTTCAGCGCTTTTTTCTAAATTTTTGTTCTTCAAAGTTCACAGATAAAGACATGGACGACGTGCTTCTGTTTTTCATTTTACATTTTCTATTTTACATTTTTCGGTTTCTTACACATGTAGAATAGTGCTGACTTATTAGACACATAATACAACGGATATAGCTAGCTCTTCTTAGTTACAACTTACCTAAAATTCACACCAACATCCACAAATCATTGTATTTATCGCACAGATGTAATAAATTACTGCTTTTTCAACTACGATAAAGCAATAATAAATTGATCTTTTTATAGTTTAGGAATGAAGAAAAAATAAAGTATCGAAATGGAACGAAGCTAGTTTGCTGTCAGACGAGGCAAAAAACGCAGTCCTAGCAGGGCTAAGGCGAGTATTTTTAACGAAGTATGGCGGTGAAATAGCGAGTTCAAATCGAAAGGTTATTATTTTTTCATTCCTTAATTGCTTTTTGTGTCATGAAACATAGCACATTGCCTATGATTCATACAAATTACCCCCTTCACCCTCACTAACGTCAACTTCATGAAAAAGCGATATTCATTTGCGCTACTTGGTTTGTTATTTTGGACATTCATGCTGACCGCTCAACGTTATGATGCGCCAAAGCGGGAACTACGCGGCGTCTGGATAGCCACCGTCAATAATATCGACTATCCCAAAAAGCCAACCATCAATGGCGTCGCTCAAAAAGAAGAGTGGAACAAACTGATCGAAAAGCTCAGAAGAATAGGTGTCAATGCGGTCTTTGTACAAATCCGTCCGGCGGCAGATGCTTTTTATGATTCTGAATTTGTGCCCTGGTCTAAGTTTTTGACGGGCGCGCAAGGAACTGCACCTGTACCGGAGTACGACCCATTGGAGTATATGATAGAAACTGCTCACCGCAATGGCATGGAGTTCCACGCCTGGCTCAACCCTTATCGGGCGACCTTTAATTTGGATACATTGGCATTGTCTTCTTGGCACGTGTTCAATAAACATCGCGACTGGCTGGTGCGCTACGGCAATAAATTTTACATTAATCCTGGTGTGCCGGATGCGCGACAGCATATCGTCAAAGTGGTCAAAGAAATCACCGAAAACTACAACATCGACGGCATCCACATGGATGATTATTTCTATCCATATCCCATCAAAGACTTGCCTTTCCCGGATAGTGTGGAGTACGCGCAGTACGGCGACCCTTATGGTAGTTTAGGCGATTGGCGACGCAATAATAATGACCAATTGATAGAAGCTTTGGCACTGGAGATCAAGGCAAAAAAGCCATATTTGGTGTTTGGTGTGAGTCCTTTTGGTGTGTGGCGCAATGAAGCCAGCGATCCTCTAGGTTCAGCGACTAGAGCCGGCGCAGAAAGCTACGATGATCTGTATGCAGACATTGTGACATGGTTGCAAAAAGGTTGGATTGACTATGTTGCTCCTCAATTATACTTCAATATCGGACTAGAAGCAGCAGACTACGCTACCCTACTCGAATGGTGGAGACGACATACTTATGATCAGAAATTGGTGATCGGGCAGGCAGCTTATAAGGTCGGCAATCATCCGATAGAAGACTGGCAAGAACCCGATCAAATCCCTATGCAACTCAACATGAATCGCCGCTACGATGATGTGAGCGGCAGTATCTTTTTCAGTGCCAAATCTTTACTCAACAATGCGTTGGGCGTCAGTGACTCCCTCAGCGATGTCTTTTATGCCAGTCGTGCCTTGACACCTTTTGATGATATGAGCGATATGCGACCAGAAGCCCCTCAACTCTTACGTATCAAAGGTAAACCCGAGGGCGTCAAAATCAAATGGCGCGCCAATAAACAAGCAGCTACCAATGGTTTTGGGCTATTACCAGAGGACTATTATATTGTCTATCGCTTTCCGGAAGGTGCACCCATTGACACCAATAATCCTGAGAATATTGTCTTCATCTCCGACATCGGCGGCAGCCACGATTGCTTGATTGATGTCACCACTGATAATGGTCAAGTTTATACTTATGCCATCAGTGCCGTCAATCGCTTTCGCAATGAAAGTCCCCTGAGCAATGCGATTACGGTGCGCAAGGAATTGGGAAAAGTGAAAAGAGTGCGGAGTTCTTTACTGGCGCGACCTACCATTAGGAAGAAGCGTGAGGTGAAGGAGGAAGAGGTGGATGCGGAGTTTTAGGGGAAAATCCTCATATAAAGGGTGAGAATTAATTCCCACCCTTTATATGTCATCGTATTAGTTAAAGAACATTTTAAACCTAGCAGCATCTTTGTCCAAAACATATCCATGAAGCGTTCTTTACTATTTTCTTTCCTTTACTTGATAAGCTTTGCTTTGCTCGCGCAACACTCATCTTCGTCCATTCCATTCGAGCTGACCGATCAAAACAACATCGTCGTCAAAGCTGTCCTCAACCAACAAGATACTGTTCAGCTGATGTTTCATACCGCAGCTAGCGATATGACATTGATTAGTAGTAGCACTGAACACATAAAAAGCATCATTTGGAAAGCAGGCGACGAAGTGGAAAGTTGGGGCGGGCGACATCAGACCAGATATAGCGGTAACAATGTGCTATCCATTAGTGAGCTCACTTGGGACAACCTATCAATTTGGGAAAATGAACGCTCAGGACCATCGACAGACGGTAAATTTGGGATAGACTTATTTGATGGTAGAATTATTGATATTGACTTCGACCAACAGATCATCGCACTACATGATACGCTACCTGAAAAGGCAGATTCGTACGAAAGGCGGACGCTAAGAACCCAAGATGATTTCTTATTTTTATCGGCAAGTAGTCAGACAGATACAGCCACATATCCACATCAGTTTTTGATACATTCCGGCTATGGCGGCGGTCTGTTGTATGATGACGAATTTATAGCCAAAAATAAATTGGGACAGCAGCTAGAAATAACGAGCAAACAAATTCTCAAAGACTCCTACGGTAATGAAATTGTAACAAAAAAAGCCATTTTACCTTCGTTGACCATAGGTGAGGTGATTTTGACAGACGTTCCAGTCGGCTTTTTTGAAGGTAGCATCGGGCGGCAAAAAGTGAGTGTCATTGGAGGGGAATTATTGAAACGATTCAATATCATCGTTGATGCAGAGCATCGTTTTATTTATTTGAAAGCCAATACGTTGACTGTCGCACCTTATACCAATTGATTTACTGAATTTCAGTACCTATGAAGCAGACCATCTTCGTATTTTCTCTGTTGGCACTAAGTATTTTACTGCTTTTCCGAGTTAGCAAATATGCTTTATTTTCGGGCGATGTCGACATAGAATTGGTGATTGCCTTGGTAGCCATTACTGGTTTTTTCATGGGTATATATCTCAACAAAAAGAGCTTTGGCACAAAACAATCTATACAACCTTCCACACCTCAAACCATTATCGACTACCATAAAATCAAAGCACTCCGGATTTCTGATCGAGAGTATGAAGTCTTACTTGCTTTGTCCGAAAACTTGACCAATAAAGAAATCGCTGCACGGCTTTTCATCTCAGAAAGCACGACGAAATCTCACGTTTCGCGCTTACTGTCCAAGCTAGAAGCAAGCAATCGAATCAAAGCGGTCGAAAAAGCCAAAGCCTTACAAATACTATAACTATACCAATTTCCTACCAAAGTACGACTCGATTGGTACTATGATTTCTGGCATCCATCAACCATTTCACCTCAAATTTGTCAAAAAAACTATGAAATCTACTATTCTGAAATTTGGTGCTTGTGGTCTTTTGTGCAGTTTTCTGTTGTTTCAATTGGCATTCATCTTTGGCAAATCTTTTTCTTACAGCACACAAGAAGTACTTGGCTATCTCACCATTGTCCTTTCGCTGCTTTTCGTATTCTTCGGTATTCAGCATTTCAAGAAAAATGTAAATGGCGGTCAGTCGTCGTTTGCGAATGGTCTACTGATTGGGTTGAGTATCACCGCTTTTGTGGCATTGGGAAGTGCTATCGCTGACTATATCTTTGTCGCCATCATCAATCCAGACTTTGCAGTAGATTATACCGCCTATCAACCGGAACAACTGCAAGCCAAACTCTCCCCGGCAGAATTTGAAGTTGCCAAAGCAGAACTAGAAGCACAGATGCAAAGCATCAGCAGCCCTTTTGCAATGGCAGCAATTATGTTTGTGACGGTCCTGCTGTTGGGTATCATTGTAGCTTTACTATCAGCACTTTTACTACGCACTAAGCCATCCAATCAGTAAATCATTTAATTGTTTATGTCAATTAAAGTTGAGTTTCGCTAAGCGAGAAGTGTTTCAGAATCTTGCTTTCTATCATAGATAATTCCCTATCTTCGTCTTCATGGACAAAGCAACATTAGGGCAACTATTTTATCGAGAAATCGAAAAAATCGTAGAGGCAGAACAGAGCAGCGATCAAAAGCGGGTGGAGCAGTTGTATCGCTTGATGGGCTTAATCTTTGTAGAAGCGACCAAGCGCGAACGCATACAGTTTTCGACCTTGTTTTCGCGCATGGTCTATGCTTGCCAAAATCATCAAATTGACCGAAAGCTACAGTTGCAGTTGCATCATTTTCGGAAGGCAGCGCGGGCACGGAAACTAGAAGATGTCAACTTGGTGTATCGCTCTGGTTTGTTTGTGTTATCTCGTCTGATAGAGCCTTTGTTTGAAGCAGAATTGCCAGCCACCTTTCAGGAAATCCTACCCAAATCATTCGCACTTCCCATTCAAGACCCGACCATCGAAGCCTTTCACGAAACGGTGCGCGTCGTCGTGATGACAGAAGATCGAGCGAAAGAACAATTGATCGCTCGTGTCGAAGTGAAAGAAGGACAGGAAGTGCGCATCCAATACAACATCGCAGACCGCAACACCAATTTCAATAAAAGCATCGACCAAATGCGAAACGTATTTGGCTTTCCGCTGACGGTTAATCTGCTAGATGTAGAAGTGGACAGCGAAGGTGTTTATCGACCGCGCGCTTTCGTGATTGAGCCAGATTATTTGGTGGATATTTCCGCCATTGCGGCTTGTGTGACACCTACGGGCGCAGAGCCAGTCTTCTATCTCTTGAAGAAGTTTTTGCCAATGCCGACCAATGTCAATCTGACACTCGGAAACATCGCCAACTTCTTTTTGGATGAAATCATGACCCATCCCGAAACGACTTTCAAAGAGACCTTCGGCAAAGTCTTTCAACAATTGAATCCGCTGACGTTTTGTCTCTACGACGACCGTGAGATCAAAAGCATGATGCAAAAATCGCAGTTGCATTATAGTGTCTTGAAGCGAATGGTGTTGCAAGATTTTGAGGCGCAAAATATTGATCCAAAAAGCTGTTTGCTAGAGCCTTCTTTTTACTCCGAAACTTACGGCATTCAAGGTCGTTTGGATGTCTTTTACAATGAAGACGGCGAGTCGGCGATTGTGGAATTGAAAAGTGGCAAAGTTTATCGTCCCAATCAATATGGCATCACGCCTTCCCATTTTACGCAGACGTTGTTGTACGATTTGATGATTCGGTCGGTCTTTGGCAAAAAAATTGATCCAAAAAACTATATTTTGTATTCTGGCGTACAAAAAGAATCGTTGCGATTCGCACCGCGCATCAAAGCCCAACAATACGAAGCCTTACAGATTCGGAATCAGTTGGTAGCGATTGATTGGGAATTGAGTCATTTATCTACTTTTTTCAATAAGCAGCAGAGACGCACCCTCAGCCTAGAGCGTGGCAATCCATTTTTGCGCATCAATTCGCAGCGATTTCCGCATGTCAAAGGCTTTTTAGGCGAAGACATTCGCAATTTCGAGCGAAATTTTCAGCAACTGACGCCTGTGGAGCAGAAATATTTCACAGCTTTTTCAGGCTTTATCGCTCGTGAACATCAGTTGGCGAAAGTGGGGATTCAAGGTATCGATCAGGCGCATGGTTTGGCGGCTTTATGGTTGAAAGATCGACACATCAAACAGGAACAATTTGAGTTGTTGAGTCATTTGGAAATCATCAAAAATGAATCCAAAGAAGAGCAGCCACTCCTTTATTTCAAGCGCACCGAACGCACCCATCCACTCGCCAACTTCCGAAAAGGCGACATCGCCATTCTCTATCCCGCTGCCGAACGAACGCGCAAAATAGAAGTCCTTTCCCACCAGATTTTCAAAGGCAATATTATCGACATCAACGATACGGAGATCATTTTTCAACTCCGCAGTCGGCAGTTCAATAGCCAACTATTTGAAGCCTTTGAGCAGTGGCATATCGAACATGATATGATGGATAGTTCCTTCATCGGGATGTATCGCGGCTTGTATCAATTTGCGCAACACTCCAAGTCCAAACGCCAATTGCTGCTCACCGCTCGTCCGCCCAAAAAGAGCCAACCGCTGACACTGCCGAAAGCACAAGGCTTGACCGATGAACAACACCACATCCTCGAAAAAGCCCTCGCTGCCGAAGAATATTTTTTGCTTTGGGGACCGCCTGGCACTGGCAAAACCAGCGTGATGCTCAAAAGCATGGTGCAGCATCTATTAGAAAACACAGAAGAAAATATCTTGCTGTTGGCGTACACCAATCGAGCCGTGGACGAGATTTGTGAATCCATTGAGCGCATCGACGACAGCATTAAAGAACATTATTTGCGCATTGGGTCGCTGTCTTCTACGTCGCCTCGTTTTCGCCCTCAATTGCTGAATCACAAAATCCAAACTGCCAAATCGCGGAAGGAAATCAAAGACGTGTTGCTCTCTCATCGCATCTTTGTGAGTACGGTCAGTTCGATGGTGAGCCGACCAGAATTGATGAAACTCAAAACCTTTCATCGTGCTATTATCGATGAGGCGTCTCAGGTGTTGGAGCCGTTGTTGATTGGCTTACTGCCTCATTTTAAGCGGTTTATGCTCATCGGCGATCATCGGCAACTGCCAGCCGTGGTGCAGCAAACTTCCGAAGAAAGCCAAGTGGATGATGAAGCTTTGACTAAATATGGCTTGCACAATCTGCGCAATTCGCTATTCGAGCGGCTTTATCATCGCGCTAGAAAAATGGGTTGGAAATCGGCTTATGCGCAACTGAGTCATCAAGGCAGAATGCACGCCGACATCATGGCATTTCCCAATCTGCATTTCTATCAAAAAACGCTGCAAATCCTCCCCAATGGCATCGAACACAGCTTGATTCAGCAGCAACATATTCATTTTGAACTCAATGGTGAAAGCGATTATTTACAAGATTGCCTCTGCGCCAATCGTACCCTTTTCATCCCGACGGCAAGCGACGCTCAAAACGGAATGCAAAAAACCAATCGACAAGAAGCCCTGATGATTAAAGAATTGGTAGAAGCCTTTCACCGACTTTATGAGCGATCTAACAAGACATTTACGGCGCGTTCCATCGGTGTCATCACGCCTTATCGCGCCCAAATCGCGCAGATCAAAGAAGTCCTCAAAGATGCCACCGTCGATGCCAACCTCATCACCATCGACACCGTAGAACGCTATCAAGGCGGCGCACGCGACATCATCCTGATCTCCCTTTGCACCAATAATCTCAGTCAGCTCAACGCCCTCGTCTCCCTCTCCGATGACGGCGTAGATCGAAAACTTAATGTTGCACTGACGCGGGCGCGAGAGCATTTGATTGTGTTGGGGAATGAGGAGTTGTTGCGGCATGATCGGACGTATGCGGCTTTGATGGGGAGTTTTTTGCGGGTGGAGGGAGAGGTTGGGGAGTTTGTGGGAGAAGTTTAGTTACTGGTTATCGCATTCAGAAAAAAATGAAGTAAGAACAGGAATGAATTTGATTTATTTTGTGTTTCAATTCAAAAAAAGGGTAGTGCTAAAAATGTAATGCTCTCATTTTTAGATTATAGTGGCAAATAAAATACTTAATAGCTCCAATATGTTTAGTGATTGATTTTGAGAAGCTTAAAGCTTTTCTCACTAGCCTGGAGGCTCTTTGCCTAAGCGT
>JBCDHX010000107.1:0-20432 GCA_038749535.1 Bacteroidota bacterium | reverse complement strand
TCTAGACCTTTTGATTCGTTTTGGGGCAATGCCAAAATGAATAGCCCGTCGGCTTGAGACAAATACCATGCTCATGTCGCTGAAAAATTGAATCATTTGATAAATCAAAGAGCAAAAAGGAATTTGATGCGTTTGCCCTATAAACGTGCCGACTTCTTAGTTTTTCGATTTGAAATTGGTATAACTGAAAAGATATAATGACCTTTGTTTGAGAGTTTGAAAAAAAGTTCAATTCAATATATGAGTCAACGTAAGAAGAAAAAGGTGGTCGTCACGGATACGACGAAAAATAAAAATACAGCCCGTACGCGCACCGCCGCAAGTAAAACGGCTGCTCGTGCGCCCAGAAAAGCAACAAAAGAAAAAGCACCGCTCATCTTTGGAAAAGAAAACTATGCTTGGATGTCTTTAGGTGCAGGTCTGATCGTGCTGGGGATGTTTTTGATGAGTGGCGGCGATATGCCATCAGCAGATGTCTGGGAGGACGATATCATTTACAGTACAAGGCGCACGGTTTTGGCACCTATCGTGATTTTGGCTGGTTTGGGCGTTGAGATTTATGCGATTTTTAAGTAGTCAATGTACAGTGAACAGTGTGCAATGAATGCTCTTAGTATTGGATATATACATATCACAACAGATGGTAGACTGCCATTCTAATTTTACTATCCTGATCTATAAATCTAGCTGAATTAGTCTAATGTCTAATTTCGATAACTATCGGATTAGCAGTGGAGTGATCTAACATCTTCCTCCTATGAATGAAATATTACGTGCCATTCTAATTGGCATCGTGCAAGGCTTGACTGAGTTTTTGCCTGTGAGTAGCAGTGGGCATATTGAGATCGGGCAAGCACTTTTGGATCTGGATTATGCGCAGTACGAAGATCAATTTTCTGTGGTACTCCATGCTGCAACGGCGCTGAGCACGATTATCGTTTTTTGGAAAGATATTGTACAGATATTGAGTGGTCTCTTTGCTCGCCCTACCAAGCCCGAAGGTGGTTTGAATAACGCTTGGTTGTTTTCTTTGAAGATTGTTTTGTCTATGATTCCGGCGGCTGTAGTGGGATTGGTTTTTGAGGAAGAACTATCTGCCCTTTTTGATGGTCGTATCTTGCTTGTAGGCTGTATGCTGTTGTTGACTGGTGCGTTACTCTTTCTAGCAGATCGTGCCAAACAAACTGATCGAAAAGTAGGTTTTGGGCATGCCTTATTGATCGGTCTGGCGCAGGCGATTGCTATCCTACCCGGCATATCTCGCTCCGGGGCTACGATTTCTACTTCTGTTTTGCTGGGTATCGACCGCGAGCAAGCAGCTCGTTTTTCTTTTCTGATGGTCGTTCCGCTTATTTTAGGGAAGATGGCAAAGGATATTTTGGATGGTCAATTGGCTGCTTCCGATGAATTGCTCCTACCTTTTGCGGCTGCTTTTGTTGCTGCCTTTTTGACTGGACTGTTTGCTTGTCGCTGGATGATTCGGATTGTCAAAAACAGTCAGTTGAAGTACTTTTCCTATTACTGTTTTATCGTCGGTACACTGGCGATTGGGGCAGCTTTGATGAGTGCAGGATAAGTATGACGGTAGCTGATTTCTTCCAATATTCTATGATTAACCATAAAATATTGGCTGATAATTTATGGTTGACCGTAAATTAGCGGTATTTCTACGCACAAATAATAGATCTAATAGCATACCTCCGAATATCATAATATTTAGCTAACGTCAACTCTACACTTATCCTCCCACGCTATTCAATTATTCAATAAATACATACAGCTAGAGATGTTCTGGTTGAGCATTAGAAGCACCAGAGTAGTTTTGTCCTATTCATTCACAAACAAAAATGTATAAGATGAAACGTCTATGATTTAATCGTCATTAGAGTATACCAGGCAATGACTATTCAATCATGGTAAGTTCCATCTGACCATTTGAAAAAATTAATTTAGACAGATGAAACTCATTCAACTCTCCTTACTTCTGATGGTGCTTTGCTTCACCTCATGCGAAAAAGAAAATCTGAATAAAGATGTTTTGATCACACCTGGCGTTGGGCTTGGCGAGATTACATTCAGTAGTACCGGTAGTGATGTCATAAGCAAGTATGGGACATACGAACGACTCACCGTAGTTCGATCCCTGAGTAATACCTCCTTTGTGATGTGGTATGACAATGGGCTGGGTTTTCAATTAGAGCATTTTGAAATTGAAGACCTATCACTTCGAGAAATATCTGATCAGAAAGAGGAATTGATTGACGTCAGTCAAAAAGTCATACAAATTGTTGTCATGCCGCCCTTTGAAGCTGTCACGACCGAAGGCATCAGACTGGGTAGCCCCAAAGCCGATGTCATAGCCGCGTATGGTGAATCTTCTACTACCTTCGGAGGTGAATTATATGAAGATTTGGGGCTCAATATCTGGTATAATTCAAGCGATGAGGTAAATCGGATTGATGTAACGCCGTAGAAAGCTAAGACGTTTAAAACGGATTTGCAATCTGTCAGGTACAGATTGCAAATCCGTTAGATGTAGGACTTAATATTGTAACGATAAAGACCTTCTACTTCCCCTTCACCCCATTCTCCATCAAAAAATAATCCGTCGCCTCATGGTGTGGATAGCGAAATACATCTACATCATCGTCACCATCATAGTCCGCCGCCTGTCCGTTGTAGATACCTTCTTCAAAGAGGGTTTCCATCGTCCAATTTTGATAGGTGTCGTCCTGACTCAAAAAGCAGAGCACTTGAGCTTCATTGATACCCAAGTTGACTGCTCTAGCACTATTGATACCGGCTAGTACATCGTAGTCACCATCCAGATCAAAATCACAGACCTGCAAAGTATGACAAGCTGGGATGCTGTCGCTGATGGTTCGCATTTGCCAACTGTCACCTTCTCTTTGATAGTAGGCTAGCGGATAGCCTGCTCGCTCAGAGTGGCTGATGAAAATTTCTGCTTTGCCGTCGTTGTTAAGGTCTTTGGCGAAAGCTTTGGTGGCGTTGCGTGACCAGTCGCCATCCTGGTTGTTCCAGCGTTCATCTAGGTTTTCGATCTGCCATTCTTGAGTCAGATTATCTCCAGGATTGTAGAAAATCCAACCTGTCGCGATGATGTCTTCGTCTCCGTCGCCATCCACATCTCCGATTGCCATGCCTTCATGTAGGTTGCCGAAATTCTCTTTGTAGAGTACGCGCTCCCAATCATCTGTTCCATTTTGCTGAAACACACTGATCGTGCTCTCATCAAAAGTCAAGACGCTCATGTCCATTTTACCATCGGCGTTGAAGTCGCCAAAATTGACATCTTTGACGGCATCTGGTACTGTCCCGATACGATGTATTTCCCAATTGGGATTTTCGTACCAAAACAAATGAGCCGTCGCGCCTGCATCCGTCCACTCGCCGGGATGCTGTACCGCCAATACATCTATATCACCATCACCATCCATATCCGCACATTCTAAATCTCCAGAGGCGAACGGTTTACCATCAGGTGACTGCTCGGCGATGATGGTCAGTTGCCAAAGTCCGGTATCCTGCTGCCCGGCATAGTAACCGATATGACCGCCAGATGAGTTATTATGGATGATGACTAGGTCGGTGATGTTGTCGTTGTTGACGTCAGCGGGACAGTGCGCCCACCAGTGTTTGGCGTCGTTGACGATCTTGCGTGATTGAAATTGTAGAGCGGCTATTTCTGCTGTAGGCTCGTCGGTTGTCGTCGTTTCTTCAACTGAGTTGCATTGGCAAAGGGTAAGAAAAGCAAGTAAAAGAGCTGGCAATTGTTTCATATCGTTTTATCTGTTTAATGTGATGGTAAAAATGCTACCTTTTTTCCAACTTTGTCGGATGTTATCTATATTGATTCCGATCTATAATTTTGACTGTCGTGACTTGGTGCGGGACTTGGTCGCTCAGGCTGACGTGCTTGAGGAAGCCGTAGAAATTATCTGTTTGGATGATGCGTCAAGTTCCGTTTTTCGAGTGTTGAATCAGGAAATATTGTCATATAGTTCTATGGTCACTTACCAATATTTGAGCAAAAATATAGGACGCTCCAAAATACGCAATCGCCTAGCCAAACTTGCCCAATTTCCCTATCTGCTGTTTATGGATTGTGATGCTGCCGTTCCTTGCGACGATTATTTGAAGCAATATTTGATACATTGTCAACCGAATACGGTACTCTGTGGCGGACGTGTTTATCAAAATACAGCTCCCGAAAACGATGACTATTTGCTACATTGGACAGTAGGAAAAGTGAGGGAAGAAATAGATGCCAAAGTGAGACAGCAGCAGCCTTATTATAGCTTTATGACCAATAATTTTATTGCGCCCAAAAGTGTATTTGATCGACTTCAATTTGAGGAGAAATTGACGCAATATGGTCATGAAGATACGTTGTTTGGATTGGCATTGGAAGAGCAAAATATAAGTGTCAATCACTTAGATAATCCATTGATACACGTTGGGTTAGAAGAAACGATGATCTTTTTGGAAAAGACGGAACAAGCATTGGAAAATCTGGTCTATTTAGTCCAAAATGGCTATCTGATAGAGACGCGATTGTTGCAGCTTTTCCGACGTTTGGAACGAGCTAGATTACTGTCTGTCTTTTTGCGATCGTTTCGCTGGGCGCGTCCTCGTTTGATTCAAAGATTGAAAAGCGCTGCTCCTTCCTTATTCGCTTTTGATTTGTATAAATTAGGAATTTTTGTAGAAAAATATGTAGATTCACGATAGAGAAGCAAAACCTAAAGGCAATCGTGATGACCAGTATAACTCAATATTTCGAGGATTTTTCTAATCTTTTCTTTCCCAAGCTCTGCTATGCCTGTGGCGAACATCCCATTCAGGGAGAAGACATTCTTTGTGCCTCCTGCACTTACGAATTACCGATTTTGGATTACTACTTATATCCTGATAATGAACTGTTGCGCTCTATGGAAGGTCGCAATCCACTGGAAACAGTAGTGGCGATGTACACCTTGACTGAAGGTAGCCGTGTGCAGCGATTGATCTATCAATTGAAGTACAAGAATGCAAGAAATGTCGGTGTAGAGCTAGGCAAAACATTTGGACAAAAGCTGACACAAACGGCTCATTTTCAAGATATTGATGCCATCGTTCCTGTGCCACTACATCCTCGAAAATTACGAAAACGCGGCTACAATCAAAGCGAAGCTTTTTCGGAAGGACTCGCTACAAGTATGCAAAAGATGCATCTGCCCAATGGACTCAAACGCATCCGTCATGGTAGAAGTTTGACACAAAAAAGCCGACAAGAGCGATACGAGACTATAAAAGAAGCCTATCGTGTCCATGAAGCAGAGAAGCTTTCAGGAAAGCATATTTTACTAATCGATGATGTACTGACAACGGGCGCGACCATAGAAGTTTGTGCGCGTGAGTTGCTGCGACTACCGGACACCAAAGTAAGTGTTGCAGTCATTGCAAAAGCACTGTCCTAATACTGTTCTTTCTCATTTGGAAAATCCTTGCTTTTCACATCTTCGATGTAGCTTTCTGTGGCAGACTTGATGTCGTCGAATAGATTGAGGTAGCGACGCAAGAAGCGCGGATGAAAATCCTTGGTGATGCCCAGCAAATCATGTGTCACCAATACTTGCCCGTCTGCGTGGACGCCACCGCCGATACCGATGGTGGGGATGTCGAGCATTTCGGAAACTTGTTTGGTCAGCTTTGCTGGGATTTTCTCTAACACCATACCAAAGCAGCCCAGCTTTTCCAATAATTTGGCATTCTCGATGAGTTCTTGCGCCTCTGCTTCTTCTTTGGCACGCACCGTGTACGTCCCAAATTTATAAATCGACTGCGGCGTGAGTCCCAGATGTCCCATGACCGGCACACCAGCAGATAGGATACGCTGAATCGACTCTTTGACCTCACGACCGCCCTCTAGTTTGACGGCATGCGCACCAGACTCTTTCATGATACGGATAGTAGACTCTAGAGCGATTTTAGAATTGCCTTGATAAGAACCAAACGGTAAATCGACGATGACTAAGGCTCGCTCGACCGCCCTGACGACCGAAGAAGCATGGTAAATCATCTGATCCAGCGTGATGGGCAGAGTCGTTTCGTGACCAGCCATGACATTGCTCGCCGAGTCGCCCACGAGGAGTACATCAATGCCTGCCGCATCCAAGATACGCGCCATAGAATAGTCATAAGCGGTGAGCATGGCGATTTTTTCGCCTTGTTCTTTGAGTTGTCGTAGGCTATTGGTCGTGACTCTTTTGATTTGCTTTTTGTGTACGGACATGGCACAGCAATGTTTATTTCACTGCAAGTATACGTTTTTGTGGGGATTTCGATTCTAGGCAGACGAAAGTGGACTCAATAAGAGCTGTTTTTTAAGCTCTCGTACACCACTTCAAAGCAGAAACATTATCAATCAAAATATTGCCCTGATGTGAGAAACGACTTTCTTCATAAAAAGCTTCGATGATAAGGTAGAAGTAATTTTCTTTGGCAGTAAATTGAAAATTGTACGTATTCCAGTCGATATCTTCTATCCATTCCGACTCGGCTAAAAGCTGCCTTTTTTCGCATTTTTTCTTGCCTGCCCAGACCCGCACTTTGATCGGTCGATTGTATCCGGCATACGTATTGGAATACGCCAAATCCATAGAAAAAGAGTAGCACTCCATCCGTTTGAGTGGCGAAGCAAGCCGCTGACCGATGCTTTCAAAAGAACCATCCCCGCGCGTGATCAATCCTATAAAAGTCTCTCCTTCAGTTGCTTCTTGATAGACGCCCCAAGGACCGGGCAAGATATCCGGTGTCGTCCCCGGTGCACAAGCAAACCAGCCGACAGGAATGGTCGCATCACTTGGTTCTCCTTCGAATGAAGCATTCACCAGATAGATGTCTTTTCCTTGACTGAAAAGTGAAGAGGTAAATAGAATGGATAGAAAAAGCGGTAAAATAAATTTCATAAATGGTTGAGTTATTGAAATGACATTATGGTGCATATCCTGCAATGATAAGCAAATCACTTCATTCCATCAAGGTGAGAAAAATTAGATTGGTGTGAAAAGGAGGATGGCTAAAGATCGGGTTGAAGTTGCTTGATTCGTTCATGCAGAGCAGTAGTATCGCCCTTCGCTAGTAGTCTTTCCAGCTCAAAAGTAAATCCGATAGGTGGCTGAGTGTTCATCACCAAGAAGTATTCCGATTTTTTAATCAACTTGGGGTGACGCTCGCAAAATTGCTGAAATCGAAGTTGCTCTTCCTGTATAGCTTGATTGGCGAGTGCAGCTTCGTCAGGTGTAGACTGAAAATTTTTGACGATGATGACTGCTGACCAAAGCACGACCGCCAGTGTGCCTGCAAGGATTCTACCTATATATTTGGGTGCGGAGGAAGTAGAGGTCGCTGAGGGGAGCGCTTCAGTAGTCGCTGATGGTGGAGGTGTGGGTGTTTCCGGTTGTTGCATCAGATCGGCATCGTATTGTTGTCGATTGAAAGCATCTGAGAGTGTATGGTAGGCTTCATTGATGTTCTGTAGCCGCTCATGCGCCCACTCTGCACCACCATGTAAGTCCGGATGAAACTCTTTGCACTTTTGAAGATAGGCGCGTCTGACTTCTTGTTTGGAAGCATGGACGGGAATATCTAGTAATTCGTAGTAGGTTGGCATAGTCATTGAACAACTCGAAATTTAGTAAACGCAAGAGATGCTGCTGCTTATTGTGACAGTTTATTCATACTTCTACAAATACAAACACGAATGCGAATCTAATGATTTTCCATTTTTCGCGACCGTTCCATTGAAAATCATAACCGTTTGCTCAATTGAGGCTTGTCCGTCTTAACATTTAGAAATGTTTTTTTGACATTCGTAAAAATCGAATCGGCATCTGATCAGCCTATCACTCTTTATCAGAAATCACCTTCCTAAAAGTTCACGTACAAGCACGACAGTTTACGACTTTCTACAAGTCGTGTAGTAAAATATGATCGCTGATTAAACGAAAGAAATTCAGTCGCTAACGACAGTTGTCTAAAAGGTTAAATATATGAAAACGATCTATGCAATAGCAGTTAGTCTGCTATGTTGTATCTCTACACAAGCAGCCATGGTGCAATTTATCAATAACATTGCATCTGAAAACATCGACATCTATATAACAGAAAGTCGGCAGTTTAAAAACATTGCGTTCCGGCAAGGTTCACCTTTTTTTCTATTGCCGGAAGGTAGATGGAAGCTACAAATCGCACCTGCGAATAGCGAAGATGTGACAGCCGCCTTTGCTGAATTTGATATAGTCGTCGAGCCGGGCAATTATCTCTTTTTGCTCAGCGGCTCGCTGGAGAGTACACAGCTTTTTACACATCGAAAACATCAATTCAATGCCAGTGCCGATGCGCATATCGGGATGACTTTCGTGCACGCACATCCGCATACGTCGGCTGTTCATTTTCTGAGCGAAGAAAAAGCTGTCCTCGAAACACTCGATTACGGTCAATTCAGCGAATATATCAGCGTCCCCGATTCGTTTTCGTTCGTGTTGACAGATGAAGCGAATCATACACTAGTCCATCATCGAGTCGCACTAGATTTTTGGAGGGAAAAATCGATCGTGTTTTTTACCTCTATAGTTGAAGAACAAGCAACCAAACGATGGCAAACTTATGCTTTGCTATACGATGGACATGCCTTTCCTTTGGAACGATTACCATTATTGAGCGAGTACGGACGGTCGAGCTTGCAGATCATTCAGAATGCGCCCGATCAAGTGTTCGATCTATATATAGAGAGTGAGCTGGTAGCTGATGACTTTAATTTTCATGCGGCAACTACTTTCTTGACACTCCCTAAATACGAGCATTTGGACATCGGTATTGCACCTGCCAATAGCCGATCAGCAGAGGATATTTTTTCTGTAATCACCATGAAAATGAATAGCGATTTGGGACATATTCTTTTCCTACATCGTACCGCCGATCATGACTTTTTCATGCCGCAGATTGTTTCGGATATTCCTGATTTGAGTTCCATTCATAGCGTCGATGTTGGATTTGCGCAAGGCGCGACTGCATTGGAAAGTGTAGAGGTTTGGATAGACGGACAACTACTTTATGAAGATGTAGAACAGTGGCAAAGTAGTCCTTATCAGACATTGCCTAGTCGCCCTTTTCGATTGGAATTGCGGCGGAGTGGAGCTGCTTATTCTTTGGCTACTTATCAGGTCAATCTTCACGCTTGGCGCGGACGGTCGGTGCAGTTGTACACTTTCAATGATACTGACAAGTCTTTTGGACTGCAAGCCGTGACGCCAGATACTTCTTTTACCATTTTTCCCATCAGCACCGCAGACAGTGGGGTAGAAGAGCGAGCGCAGTCACCGCTATTAGAAGAGTGGCGATTTTATTTTCGCGATGGCGAAATCATCGGTATTGTTGATGTAGACGAGTCGAGTTTGTTGGCTTGGACAGTACTCGATGCGCAGGGAAGAAGGGTCTACCAAGCAGCCGTACAGCAGTATGAAAAGGGAGAATTGAGTATCCGGTTAGCCGTGCCTCATCTGCCTAGCGGCATTTATTTTGTAGAAGTGAGTAGTCCGAAGGGTGTCGCTGTCTACCCGCTTTCCATTATTCATGAATAGGACTTTCATCCTGAGTAAGTGATTGCCCTATTGAGCAGTGGTAGTGATAGTTCCATCAAGTAAATGCCACTCATACTTTTGTCTACGATAGCTTCGTCAGACGGCTTTTCATATTACGTTGTTATCTGTTAAATGCGAGTTCCAAACTGTATAAATTTGCATCATGAAGCGTATAATTTACGCTATTTTGCACAATCTGTTTTACCTTTGCGGCAGAGAGAAGAATCAGAATATGGTATATTTAACGCGACGAGAACGATTCAATGCCGCACACAAATTGTGGGTAGAGGATTGGAGTGAAGAGAAGAACTATGCCACTTTCGGGAAGTGTGCGAACAAGAATTGGCATGGGCACAATTATTGGCTTTATGTGACGCTCAAAGGAGAGCCTGATCCCATCACTGGATACATCATGGATGTCAAAGACTTGAGCCAAATCATCAAAAAGCACATCATCGATAAAGTCGATCATTCCAATCTAAATTTGGATGTTGATTTCATCCCCAAAGGCAAGCAACCAACTACCGAAAACTTGGTGATCTTGTTTTGGCAACAGCTAGCACCACACATCCCCAATGGCGAGCTGTACCGCATTCAATTGTGGGAGACAGAGAATATCTATGTGGAGTATTTTGGAGAGTAGGGAGAGTTTCGAGAGTTGAGAGAAGGTGAGAGGTGACGGGCGAGAGGTGATACGTGAGAGTAGGTGAAACTTGACTTAATAATATGAATTATCCGAAGTGCATTCTCGATGACCTGTCCCATTTATTCTGGTATTTCGGAAGCCATCGGAATCAATCATTTGTAGGGAGAAAGTAGAGTGCATTTACCTACATAAAACAAAAGCTACTGTAACTGAGCTGACCCCAAACAATAAATCGCTGAGGAGCTAACAGCTTATAGCTTAACTAAAACAATGAAAGCATACGTATTTCCGGGACAAGCGTCCCAATTTGTCGGAATGGGAAAAGATATGTACGAGTCCTCGGATGTCGCACGCGCACGATTCGATCAAGCGAATGAATTGCTCGGATTTTCCATTACCGATGTCATGTTTGAAGGAACAGACGAAGACCTAAAAGCTACCAATATCACGCAACCTGCCGTCTTTTTACACTCTGTCATCAAAGCGAAAATGGCGGGCAATGGCTTTCAGCCGGATGTCGTCGCGGGACACTCTTTGGGAGAGTTATCTGCTTTAGTGGCTAATGGCGCACTGAGTTTTGAAGATGGATTGTTGTTGGTCAATCAGCGCGCTCAAGCCATGCAAAAAGCCTGCGAAATGGTCGATAGTACCATGGCGGCGGTGATCGGTCTAGAAGATGAGCAAGTAGAATCTATCTGTGAGGCGATTACAGAAGAGGTTGTCGTAGCAGCTAACTACAATTGTCCTGGTCAGTTGGTGATTTCTGGCTCAGTCAAAGGCATAGAGCTGGCAGTCGAAAAACTGACGGAAGCGGGAGCGCGAAGAGCGATTGTCCTGCCGGTAGGTGGTGCTTTTCATTCTCCACTGATGGAGCCTGCCAAACAGCAGCTACAAACCGCCATTGAGCAGACCAATTTTGCACAACCAAACTACCCGATCTATCAAAATGTAACGGCAAGACCGTCTACTGATCCCGAAGCTATTCAGCAAAATTTGATCGCTCAATTGACCTCTCCTGTGCGGTGGACACAAACCATGAAAAACATGATAGCAGACGGCGTCACTGAATTTGTAGAAGTTGGCGGAACAGGAAAGACCATTCAGGGGTTTGTTAAACGAATCGACAGACGATTCCCAACGAGTAGTTTGTAGGTGAAAATGATTTGCAAAATCTTTCAGATTTAGTAAATCTCGCTTCTGCTAAAATAATGAAACATGAACAGCAATGCACATTCAACAACCATAGAAAGCGGTAATATCCTGCTCGCTGAACCCTTCATGTGGGACGATAACTTCCGTCGCTCCGCTGTCGTGCTTTGCGAACATCATCCTGAAGGGAGTTTAGGTTTTATCATGAATCGACCAATGGATATGCGCGTCGATGAGCTGATTTCAGATTTTCCGGAGTTTGATAGCCATGTTTACTTCGGAGGTCCGGTACAGACCGATACCATCCATTACATTCATGCAGTGGGCGACTTACTGGAAGATAGCGTCAAAATTGTGGATGGCGTTTATTGGGGTGGCTCTTTTGATAAGCTGAAGGTGCTGATCGACAATCAATTGATTTTGCCCAAAGATATTCGTTTTTTCGTCGGCTACTCAGGCTGGTCGGGCGGTCAGTTGGCAGAAGAGATGGAACGCGGTTCTTGGATCACTGCACCTATGTTCGCCAATTATCTATTCAAATCAAATCCCACTAATCTTTGGCGCATGATTATGCACAACAAAGGCAACGCCTATACCGTGATCGCGCAGATGCCGGAGGCGGTGGACTGGAACTGAGAAATGAATTATGGGCTATAAATCATGAATCATAACTCATGATTCATAATCCATAACTATTTTACCTTCTCCCACGCCCAAGCTGTCCGCATGATGTCTTCTATACTGCGCGTAGGTTGCCAATCGAGGCGTTGCATAGCGTGATCTTTATTGGCGTAAATAGCTACTACATCTCCCGCTCGACGCGCTCCTATTTCATAATTCAATGGCTGCTCGGCGACTTTCTCAAAAGCGTGAATGACTTCTAGTACACTTGCTCCCTCTCCGATGCCTAGATTAAAGATTTCGTAATTGCTGTCGTTGCGTTTGGCGATCAAATATTGCAAGGCTTTGGTGTGCGCATTCGCTAGATCCATGATGTGTATATAATCGCGGATACAACTGCCATCGCGTGTATCATAGTCATCGCCGAAGACAACTACTTTTTCGCGTTTTCCAATAGCCGTAGCAGTGATGACTGGCACTAGATTGCTGGCATTGCTAGTCGGTGATTCGCCCATTTTGGCACTTTCATGTGCGCCTGCTGGATTGAAGTAGCGCAGCGCAACAGCATTAAAGTCAGACTGCGCACGCGCATAATCTTGTAGAATGAACTCGCCGATTTGCTTGGTCCTCGCATAAGGCGATTCTGCTTCCTTCATTGGTGTGCTTTCTGTCACTGGTAGTTCGTCAGCATTGCCGTAAACAGAACAAGAAGAAGAAAAAATCAAATTGAGCACATCAAATTCTGCTGCACAACGCAAAATATTCAACAGCCCATTTAGATTGCTACCATAGTAGTCGAGCGGTTTTTCTACGGACTCGCCTACACTTTTTAAAGCAGCAAAATGAATGATGCCGACCAAGTCTGAGTGTTCCTTAAACACGGCTCGCACTGCATCCAAATCCACCAAATTGATGGCATAGTTGTCTACTTTTTTTCCGGTGATGGACTCAATCTGTACTAATGCTTCCGGTGAAGAATTGTAATAGTTGTCAATACTAATCACGTCAAATCCATTGTCCAATAAATCAACGACAGTATGACTTCCAATATATCCGGTTCCTCCGGTGACGAGCACTTTGGTGTTCATAAATTTAAATTAGTAGTAAATAATTAGCAATGGTGATGATGTATTTTTAAGTTCTCTGCCCTTTCACCTTTCGCCGCTCACGTATCACCTCTTGATTTAATCCTCCAAACGCGACAAATTTATACCTTTGCGCGGATTTCACAGTAGCTGATGAGAATTTTCTCCACTAGCGATTCATACATATCTATAAATAGAACAGGAAATGCAATTTAGAGACTTTGCACTACAAGTAGCTGGTATAGCAGAAAAAGCAGGACAAGTTATACTAGAGGTGTATCACTCCGCCGACTTTCAGGTAGAGCAGAAAAAAGACGATTCGCCGCTCACGATAGCCGATCAGCGCGCCAATCAAGTCATCTGTGATGCGCTAAACCAGATGGAGTTTAAGTTTCCAATCATTTCGGAGGAGAATAAGGCGATTCCTTACGAGGAGCGCAAAGATTTTTCTTACGCTTGGCTGGTCGATCCGCTAGATGGCACCAAAGAATTTATCAAACGCAATGGCGAGTTTACTGTCAATATTGCGTTGATTCGGAAAGGCGAAGTCATACTAGGGGTTGTCTATACACCTGTGACGAATGAGTTATTTTGGGCAGTCAAAGGAGAGGGAGCGTACAAAAGAGAGGGCGATGACTATATTCGATTGTCTCCGCCGACTTTCAAGATGGATGATGAAGGTTTGGGGGTAGTGTGTTCGCGTTCTCACTTGAATGAAGAGACGCAACAATTCGTCGATGGACTGAATAGTCCGAATCGAGTACCCAAAGGCAGCTCACTGAAGTTTTTGATCTTAGCGCAAGGTGGCGCGCATATCTATCCGAGACTCGCACCGACCATGGAGTGGGATACCGGAGCAGCACAAATTATATTGGAAGAAGCCGGCGGAAAAGTGATCGCGCAAGACACCAACGAGCCGCTCCGCTACAATAAAGAAAACTTATTCAATCCGCATTTCATCGCTTACGGGGCAGTGAGAGGATAGACTTTCTCAGGTATGCGATAGATATATCAGCGTTGAAAGTGGATGAGTTCTTTTAGACGCTCTATCCGATCTGTCGCATACTTCCTATATTTCTGATCGACTGAATCGACGTACTGCTGATAGTAGCGTAGCGCAATTTTTTTGTCTTTATAGTACAGATCGTAGTTGTGTCCCAAATGGAATAAATATTCATCCTTTGGGTCATAACTATATGCTTTTTCATAGTAAGCAATTGCTTTCTTATACTTTTTTTGCTCTTCTGCTATACTTCCCAAATCTGCATAATACATATCAATTTTAGAAGAAATGCCTTTTTCTATCGCCAGCTCAAAGTGTTCCGCACTTCGCTCCAGAGAATCCATTTTGTGATAAGCGACACCTAGATAGTGATGTGTGTGTTCGGTATCTTTCTCGCGATTGACGAGTTCTTGCAAGTGGAAAACACTCTGATTCAAGCTGTCCAAATACAGGTATGCCACACCCAATATCATCTGATAATAATTGCTGGTATCGCCCTGTGACATGGCCTGAGTGACGGTTTCGATGACACCTTCGTGCTCGCTATCGTGCTTGTGGAGGCGTGCCTTTACATAGAGTAATTTGATATTGTTTGGGTCAGTGTACAAGCCTTTTTGAAGCATTTCTTTTGCAAATTCATAGTTCTGCGTCCGCAAATAGACATCGCTCAGTTGCTCGATGACTTCGATGTCCCTTGGATTGAATTCATAGGCTTTCAGAAAAGCGTTGATGCCGGAAAACATATCGCCTAGTTTGGAGTAATTGTACGCCAGTCTTTTGTGATAATAGCTATTGGTAGAATCCAACTGCACGAGCTGCTGATAGTAGGGGAGAGACGTTTTATAGTTGCGTTCTTGCTCGTACAGTCGACCTAAAGAACTCATCGCGGTTACATTGACGGAATCTACTTTCAGCGTCTCTTTATAGTACAGTTTGGCATCGGGATAACGACCCTGCTGCGCATGGCAGTAAGCGATTTGGTTGATAAATGTAATGTTGTATTGATCTCGAATGTAGCACTGGCTGAGTAGTTTTAAGGCATCCTCAAATTGGTAAGCGGAAATTTTGGTCAATGCCTTTTGGTAGAGCGTTTCTAGCGGTACTTGGGTGTTTTGGACAGCTACGCCTTGAGTGAATGCGGTAAGCGAAATGCAAAGCAGAAGTGGTAAAATTAGGTGTTTCATGTCGTCTTTGAATGAAAGAAAATAGAAGATAGTTTGTTGTAGGATTGGAACGTGCTTGTCCCGAAAATCGAGGGAATCAGACACCCGCCTGAACGTCAGGCAGGGATTAGACGGATATGTACTGATTTTAAGGCAGGAGTAACAATCTGTGAAAATCCGTTTGATCCATCCAATCTGCGTTCCCATCATACAGATGCTAAAATTTACAAAATTGGTGTGTACCGATCAAAAAAATTGAAATGAGCAACATTCATCGTAGTTAAGGAATTTATAGCATAAACAAAACGAATCAATATGAATAGAAGAGAAGCCATTAAAACAACAGCTTTGGGCGTAGGCGCATTGAGTGTCGCTACGAGCTGTATTGGTACATCAAAACAGAAAGGAATGGAGACGCAAGCCATAGGCGTACAGTTGTTTACGATTCCGATGATGATCGATCAAGATTTTCGCGGAACGTTGAAAAAATTGAGTGAGATCGGGTATAAGGAAGTGGAGTTTTTCGGACCTTATCCGGCGAGTTCAGCAGGGACGAAAGAGGAATTCAAGATGCTGCAACAAATGCTCAAATTGAAACAACACGCTTTCTATGGCTACTCTGTAAAGGACACCGCAGCCATGCTTCGGGAGTTTGGATTGACAGCGCCATCTATGCACGTCAATATCAAAAGCTTGCGCGAAAATCCGACCCAACTCCTAGACGAACTCGCCGAATTGAAGCCCAAGTACATTGTCGTGCCAGCCATCATGGAAGGCAGAAGCAACCTGGATGATTACAAAAAGCTAGCTGCTGAATTTAACAGCTTCGGCGAACAAGCTTCCAAATACGGTATGAAGTTTCTATATCACAATCATGGCTACGAGCATCAAGAAATGAGCGGAGCAATTCCCATGGATTTTTTGATCGAAAACACCAATCCAGACTATGTTCAGTTTGAGCTAGACATCTTTTGGATGGCAGCGGCTGGTGCAGACCCGATCGCTTATTTGAAAAAATATCCTGGACGCTACAAGGCTTTGCACATCAAAGATTCGAGCGAAAAATTCAGGTTTGCTGGCAATGGTGATTCCCCTCAAGAATGGATGGGTGGTTTCCCGAAAATGGCAGACCCAGGCAGTGGTATTTTTGACATCGAAAGCATCATCGCGGCTGCCAATAAAAATGGTGTCGATCACTGGTTTTTGGAGCGCGATTTAGCGCCTCAGCCAGAGGAAACGTTGCAGAACTCTTATGCGTATTTGAGTCAGTTGTAGTCGCCAAACTTGTTTGGCTGACTCAAAATAAGGTAAGTACATAACTTTACAAAGATCGCCACATCATTCAAGTGGTGTGGCAAAATTTCTCTAAAACAACGCCCGAATCATCTCCTCCACCTCATCTGACGTCATTTCTTGCAACTCCAATTCCTCTATTTCATTGTCGCCGTAAGTGATTTTTCGGTGGGCGAAGTAGAGGCGTTCATCGTCGTACCCTGTAACGATGATAATCGCAGGTTCGCCAATTGGAAAGCGAGCTATTTTGCTATTCTTATATGCTGGAAAGTAATACGAATTTCCCTTTGTGTAAGTGGAAACCACGTTAGTCTTAAAGTTGGGAAAAACTAGACTTACACTTGTCCAATTTAACTTTGGCTTAGAGACTTGAACGGAAAATTCCATTTCTTCAATTCTTGAATCGATAGAAAGTAGAATGACATTATACCATCCTGAAGCATCTATATCGACAACATAGTCTAGGTCAATTGCATATGAAGTGTCGATATAATTAGAATCAACATTAAAAGAGACATTCCATACAACATCATTTTCGTATAAAATAGAACTGATAGCAGGTTGAATAGCACATTTGAGCTTATATTTTATCTCTGATTTCCCAATGTTTTGAACAAGACTCTCATTTTCTATAAAATCATAAATCAAATTAACTTGATGTTTTGATAATACTGGATTCGGAACAAATACTGAATCCAGATCAAAATAGGAGCCATGACTTCCATCAAAGCTTGTCATCACAACTGGCTTCCAATCATACCAAAGACATAATGCCAAACTATCACCTTCCGCAATCATTTTCTGAGAGTTCATAGTATACCGATACAACCACTCCCGATACCGAAACAAAGTCACATTCCCCAAAGCAGGTCCTGTGGCATCTGTCCGAAGATCACTCGCATGACAAGTCGCACAATACATATCCCATAACTGCTGCCCGATCGCCAAACTATCCATCACCGCTTGATTATCTAAATCACCCACATCTTGCCAACGAATCGAGCCATCACGACTGACGCCTTGGAAAATTTTGAGGTCGTCTCGTTGTCCACTATTTGGGAGCGTGACTTGAATCTCCTTTTTCAGAGTGACTTCATCGCCATTTTCGTTAGTAGCGGCAATGTAGAACATACCATGACTGGCAAGCGGCTCATTGAAGGTACTCATGGTGTATAGATTGGCGAGTACCATATCTTCTAGTTTTACAGCAGCTTTGAACTCAATCTGGATATTTTGGTCGTCGAATGCGCCTTTTGGGATGAAGATCGTGACGCCGTCTTTAGCTTGGAGCGTTGTGTCTTTTGAGTTGTCAATTTGGAAAGTTTGAATGGGCAACTGATTCGTTTGGAAATCGCTGTCTGCGCATTGAGTCAGTAGGAAGAATATTGCGAGGAAGAGCGGAAGGTATTTCATGGTTTTGCTTTTGGTAAAGATGCAGAAAAAATGAGAAATGGTGTGTTCTCATACATCTTCAAATGTATGCTTTCGTCAATCGTTGACCTCCAGCACAAATCCACGTCCATGTACATTCTTGATGCTGATTTGATTATCTTGACTCAGGTATTTGCGTAAGCGCGAGATGAAAACATCCATACTTTTTCTATTGAATTCGTCTGTATCGCCCCAAAGGGTTTGTAAGGCGTATTTGCGCTCCAATAGTTGATTTTCGTGTTGACAAAGGAGTGTGAGGAGCTGTGCTTCTCTTTCTGTCAAAGTTTGTTGTTGTGCTTGGAAAGTAAGGGTTTGCAATTGGTTATCAAAAGTATATTGCCCAATTTTGTAGTTGCTCTTTTCAGGTTTGATAGTGACAGATCGTTTCAGAATGGCATGAATACGCGCCACTAATAGTTCTTCGTCGATAGGCTTGACGATATAGTCATCGCAACCCAGTCTGAATCCTTTAAGCTTATCTATTTTCAGGGCTTTGGCAGTCAGAAAAATGAACGGCAAATCAGGAACGATTCGCTGTATCTCTTTAGCAATGGTAAATCCATCTTGACCCGGCAGCATAATGTCGAGTAAGCAAAGATCAAATACGGATTTATTTAACTCTTCCAAACCTGCTTCACCGCTCGTCGCTAAGGTGACTTCAAAGTCGTAAAGACTCAAATATTCTTTTAAAATATAGCCGAAATTGGGGTTGTCTTCGATAAGAAGGATGCGTGGCATATTGATTAGGATTTTGCTAAATGAAAAGTGAGTTTGACGGCAGTTCCTTGCCCGATTTGGCTCTCTAGCTGTAGCTCAGCACCGTGTGCAGTTGCTACTTGTTGAACATAGTTTAAGCCCAATCCAAAACCACTTCCCTTACGCTTTCCACGCTGAAAGCGCTCGAAAATAGTCTCTAACTTTGACGCTTCTATTCCGTCTCCTTCATCTGTGATTTCAACTTGAATCATTTCATCCATTTGTTTAGCTCGTATATGAATGATGGGTGCTTGACTGCTGTATTTGATCGCATTGTCTAGTAGGTTATAAAAGAGATGAAAGAGCAATAAGTGATCACCTAAAATGATCGATTGTTCGGCTTGCCAAATGATCTCACACTGTCCATTACGCTCTTGCAAAACTAAAGCCAAACTTTGATTGACTTGTTGAATAATTTGCTGTAAATCAACGATTTCTTGATCTATTTCAAGATTACCAGAATCGATCATCGCCATTTGCAGGACTTTGTTGATGTGATTCTCTAAGCGTGTTCCTTCTGCATAAATGAGTTGCAGATAGGTCAATGCTTTTGGTTGTTGCTGTATAGCAGGTAAACGACTTAATGTCTTGCTCGCCAGATCAATGGTAGCAATCGGTGTTTTCAGTTCATGACTCATGTTATTGATGAAATCATTTTTGAGTTCGCTGAGCTTTTTGTGCCGATTGAGATGATATAAGGTATAGGCAAAAGTCGTTAGAAGCAATCCACTGAATAAGACAGTCAAGATGATAGGCAAACGCTCTTCTACACCTTTCACTCGATCCAATTGATGCAGATATAAATAGAAATCATGATTATTGTTTGAGCGACCGCCTACCTTCCCACGCCCTAATTTCTTGCGAACGCCTAGTTCTAGAACAGCTGCTGTATAGAGGGTATCATTGCTCAATAACACTTCATTATCTTCAATGGTCACTAAAGCATAAACATAGGTTTCATCTTCTCGATAAAGTTGCCTTTCTACTTTCTGCTGAAAGCGATTGAAAAATAAAGCTAGCAATGAATCGGGTCTTTCGCGTACCATTTTTGCTATCTCAAACTTTGGTTCTATATCTTCTTCATATTCGTTGTCTATTTCGCGCAAGAGCTGGTAAAGTCGCTCTTGATAAGCTTGTGCTTGCAAGTCTTTAGCGCGCTGCAACCAATTGAATTGCAACAACAATAATCCTGCAAGGGCAATACCTATCAATAGGCTAAGTCTGATATTCATATTGCTAATTTATGCAGACAAGATACAGTCAAATCACCCAAATTAGATGCCCATTAAGCTTTCATTAAGCTCTTTCGCTTTTCATTCATTTTTCTTCGTTTTGCCTTTGCCCATGGTCATCCTGATCGCTCGCATCTTTGTCAAAAACAAATTATGATGAGATCAATTTATTTTTCTTTCCTTCTTTTTGCTTGCTCAACAGTGACTCAAGCGCAACAAAACAATTCCAAATTTTCAGCGGATGCCATTCAGGCTGATATTGAGTTTCTGATTGACAAACTAGATCGGTATTCAGCTTATGCTACCTTGAATAGAGTCGATTAAAAAAATCAAAATCAAAGCTATCAAACACAACATTAGGATAGTACGACAAAAACTGATTTTTGGATATTTTTGAACCAAAAGATTT
>JBCDHX010000106.1:0-20485 GCA_038749535.1 Bacteroidota bacterium | reverse complement strand
TTAACAATGCTATACTAGAGGGCTTTAATTCCAAGGTGCAAGCCCTCAAAAGAAAAGCAAGAGGGTACAGACATTTTGAATCCATGATCCTCATGGTCAGACTGCATTGTGCTATCTGACCATCGTAAATCATATAGAACCATTAGTTTTCTATTCAAAACCAGCACTGCCAATGTCGTTTGGAATAAAGGTGTGGTGTATTATTTGCTAATCTATTTGTTGGTCATCGTCTTGATTGATCTAGCGCGTTATCTCAAACCGACATTTCTCGCTGTCAAAAAAATATGGCTGCACGAGCACATCTTCAAAATGACGAGTGCCTTTGTTGCTCTCGCCTCAGCTGGGATGGGCAATGTGATGGTCAGTTGGGAACCTTACAATCAGATTATTCCTGCTGTGGCGGGAACGCTTTGGCTGGTATTTTGTATGGTGTACTTTCCAAGAGCTTTTTATTCCAAAAAGAAAAAGCACACTTCAAAACATACAACTGATGAGCTAGTAGTTGCTTCGTGATTTTTCTTACTCAAAAAATGAAAATAAAAAAAAATCATCCATTTTGTATCCTTTTGTTCAAAGTACAGTCTCCTCTATGAATCTAAACAAATAAATGATGAATAAATGTCAATGTAATAACTGCGATTGCAACAAATGTGACTGCAAAAACTGTTTAAAAAGTAACTGTACTTGCGAAAACTGCAACTGTACAAAATGCAGTTGCTGTAACAAATAAGCAGCTCAATAATTCTGCTTTAACACGTCAAAGAGGAGAAGAAATATGGACATCAACGAAGTCTGGAAAGTGTATAAAGAAGAGATGTATTTTTTCATTTTGAAGCAATTGAAAGATGAAAACGCAACCGACGAAGTACTACAAAATGCTTTTTTGAAAATCTGCCTCTACGCCGATGGTTTGAAAGAACAAGGCAAAATGAAAGCGTGGATTTTTCAGATCGTCAGGAATGAAGTCGTGAACCACGTCCATCAAGACTCGAAGTACAATCGCATTACTCAAACAGTGCCGTCCACAGCAGATGTCTATCAAGACGTTTGCTGCTTGGATCGCCTCATAGAACAACTTCCGCCCACTTATCGGGAAACAATCAAACTGCTCTACTTTGAAGGTAAGAAACAACATGAGGTGGCGAACCTCCTAAACATCAGCCTAGCCAATGTCAAAGCAAGAACGAGGCGTGGCAAATCTATTCTAAAAGATAGCCTACAAGACTGCTGCCATTATGAAGTGAATAAAGACAGTAAGTTGGTAGGCGAAGCGGATTGTGCTTGTTGTGAGTCGTGAGTGACCATTCTTCTGATATCTCCCAATCCTTTTTTTCTGTATCAAGATGACTTTTGGTAGCTGCTTTCCAAATGCTGCTATTCCTATTCTATCCGATTAAATAAAACTCAACTCATGCAATTAATTAAAAAATTAAGCTTCGTATTTCTATTCATGACGGCTTCTACGGCTTTCGTTTTTGCACAAACGGCAGTTGTCGAAGTACAGCAAACCTCCAACAGCATTCAAAAGCTAATGATTAAAGTGAAAGGCGTAGGCTGCTCTAGAGACATCGCTGCTATCGCCAAAAATGTCAAAGCCATCAAAGGCGTCAGCCGCTGTGAATCTAAGAGTAAAGGTGCAATCTCTAAATTTGAAGTGCAGTACGATCCAGCTCTAGTGACTGAGAAGGCGATTTATGCCGCTATCGAAAGCACAGGCGGCTGTGAAAATCCGAATGATCGACCGTATAAGGTGAAGTTGTAAGGGCTATTCTATTTTTGAATACATAGGCACATAGAATACATAGTCTCTCTATGTTATTTTTGTGTCTATATATTTGATAATTAGAAATTTATACATTTAATAAAATGATACTATCAAAGTCAAACTGAATGAAACTTACCCTTCTTCTATTATTTTTCCTGCCTTTTACCCTCACTGCTCAGACCATTTCAGGTCACGTGGTCAGTACAGAAGGAGAAGCTCTGATCGGTGCGAATGTCTATTGGGCAGGCACTAATCAGGGCAGTAGTACGGATGAAAGTGGGCAATTTCAAATTGAAGGTATAGCTAGTGAGGCACAAAAATTGGTGGCTAGTTATGTCGGTTATGCCTCGGATACTTTGATCGTTCAGTCAACGGATTTTATCAAATTTGAACTGGCAAGTACTCAGCAACTGGAGGAAGTGGTGGTCGAAGGTAAGCAGGATGGTATCGTCATTTCAGACGTCGCTGCCATCAAAACCGAGCAGATCAATGCAGTAGAATTAAGCAGAGCGGCTTGTTGTGATTTGGCGGGTTGTTTTGGAACTCAAGTCACCGTGCAAGCGCAAACCACTAATGTCATCACCAACTCCAAAGAGCTGCGTATTTTGGGACTATCGGGTGTTTACAATCAAGTACTGATCGATGGTTTTCCAATAATTCAAGGGTTGTCTTACACATATGGCATTAGCAGTATTCCTGGCACGTTGGTCGAGAATATTTTTGTGGCAAAAGGGGCGAATAGTGTTATTCAGGGCTTTGAGAGCATCAGCGGACAGATCAATGTAGAAACCAAAAATCCAAAGACGGCAGATCGCTTTCACTTGAATTTGTACCTCAACAACTTCCTAGAAAATCACATCAACGCTTACGCGACTTACCAAGTAGGTAGCTGGGATGCACTGACGGCTTTTTCAACTGTTCAGCCTGCTAGTAAAGTTGATCGGGACGAGGATAATTTTCTGGATGTACCACTGACAACACGCTATATGTTGCTCAATAAATGGATGTACGGCAACGAAGCAGAATGGGGATGGAGCAGTAAAATCGGGGTACGCTTGCTGTCCGAAGAACGCATCGGTGGACAGACTTTTTTTAATACCGAAACGGACAAAGGCAGCACTCGCGCTTATGGGCAAAGCGTCAATTTCCAACAACCAGAGTTTTACACTAAAACCAACTATCGACCCAACGACAACCACAATTTCGTTCTCTTCGCTTCTGGCTTCTATCAAGATCAAAATTCCTTTTTCGGCACTGCCCAATATGATGCCCAACAAACCAATCTATACGCTAATCTGCAACACGAACTCAACTACGGCAAACACCAACTCAAAACAGGCATCAGCCACCGCCATTTGAGTCTGGACGAAAACATCATATTCATCGAAAATACAGTCGAGCGCACTTACGATGGTCGCTACCTTCGGACAGAAAACATCACAGGCACATTTGCAGAAAATACGTTCAGTCTTTTGGACAATCGGCTGACTTGGATGATCGGCATTCGAGGCGATCATAATAATCAATTCGGCTTTCGAGCGACACCAAGAACACTTTTGAAATACAACATTGAGCCGAGGACGACCATTCGAGCTAGTGTAGGCAGCGGTTGGCGAACAGTCAATCTATTTAGCGAGAACATTAGTTTGTTGGTGAGTTCCAGAGACATCATTTTTGAAGAAGCACTGCAGCCCGAAGAGGCAGTAAATGCTGGCATCAATTTGACTCATAAATTTGAAGCTAAAAATGGTAATATCTCTGGCTATTTCAGCACCGACTTTTACCATACCAATTTTCAAAATCAAATCTTCCCTGACTACGACACCGACCCACAAAAAGCGATCATCAAAAACTTCCGAGGCGAAAGTGTGAGCAATGGATTTCAGGTGGAGGTATTTTTGCGATTGGGGCAGCAAATAGAGCTGAAAGGCGGCTACAACTACCTGGATGTCTATCGAATGGTGGGCGAAAAAAAGCAAGTTTTGCCTTTCAATCCTAGGCACAGGCTACCCGGTACGTTCAGCTATCGACCGCTCCACAATAAGTTCTATTTGGACTTGAATGCCCATTGGTTCGGCGAGCAGCGACTGCCCAATACGCAATCCAATCCCCTCGAATTTCAGCGACCTGATTTCTCAGAGGCATTCTCGCTCATCAACGCTCAATTCACTTACAACTTCAAGCAATTCGAGCTGTATACCGGCTGCGAAAACATCTTCAATTTCCGCCAAAATCGCCCAATCATCAGTTGGGAAGACCCATTTGGGGTATACTTTGATACTTCTTCTGTTTGGGGACCGACGCGTGGTCGAGAGTGGTATGTGGGGTTGAATTTTAAGTGGGAAAAGGATAGTTTTCCAGATATAGCTCTTCATATGAGCAAATAACACAAATACTACTACAGATAATAGCTTTTCAAGCAAAAAAGGCTACCCAACTCCCGCCAGATAGCCTCTTTTTCATCCAAATATATCGTCGTGAATCTGAGCGACCGCCCTCTCTAAACTCTCCTCGCTCTCTCTGCTCTCCAAACTCTGACTCTACCCCGCATCCAACACCTCCACGTACTCATCGCTAGAACGCGTCCGTTGCTTCCGCTTACCCGTGATTCTCGCCATCAAACGATAGCCCAACCAATACATCACAGGCACGACGATTAACGTCAAGAAGGTCGCAAACGTCAAACCATAAATCACCGTCCACGCCATTGGTCCCCAAAAGGCCGTAGCATCACCACCCAAGAAATACTGAGGATCGGAGCGCGAAATGAGGGTAAAGAAGTTGATATTCAAGCCAATCGCCAACGGAATCAGACCCAAAACAGTCGTAATCGCTGTCAAAAGGACTGGTCGCAAACGCGTCGCACCACCTTTAATGATCGCATCACGAACATCTTCCCTTGGCAAATCCATTCGCCCTTCTACATCAGCAGCTTCTACTTTTTTCTTGATGAGCAAGTTGATATAGTCGATCAAAACGATGGCGTTGTTCACGACAATTCCTGCGAGGGAGACAATACCGACACCTGTGAAAACAATCGAAATTTCTTGCCCTGTGAACGCATAGCCCAAGAACACTCCAATCGTAGAAAACAAGACCGTCAGGATAATGATGAAAGGTGAGATAATCGAGTTGAATTGGGTCACGAGAATAATAAGAATGGCAAAAACAGCCAATGCAAATGCGCCCAACAAAAACTCCATATCTTCGGCTTGCTGCTCCTGAGAACCCGTGAACTGATACGTCATACCATTAGGCAATTCGTAATCTTCCATAGCAGCACGCAGCTCATTTACAATGGCATTTCCGTTGTAACCAGCCACCACATTCGAGAAGATCGTGACCACTCGATCTAAGTCTTTTCGCTTGATCGCGCTATAAGTCGAACTGTATTCCACATCTGCTACTGCTGCAATAGGTACCTGTAGCAACTGCCCTTGATTGTTTCGGAAGGTGACGCGCTGATTCAATAAATCCGTCACGCTATAGCGATATTTTTCGTCCAAGCGCACAAAAATCGGATACTCGTCTTCCCCTTCTTTGAACTGAGACACTTCTTTTCCATAGACGGCTGTTCGAATGGAAGTTGCAATTTGTGCCGTAGATAGACCATAGATTCTAGACGCTTCTCTGTCCACATTTACGATCAGCTCTGGCTTCCCAACTTGTACATCGGCTTTCAATTCCTCTATTCCCTGAATGCCTTGATTATTGAAATAGGCAATCAAATCATCGCTCGTCAGAATCAAATCTTCCAGCGACTCACTCTGCAATTCTAAGTTGATCGGCTTACCCGTCGGCGGTCCATCGGCATTTTTATCGACTGAAATTTTGACACCAGGAAAACCTTGCACCGCTTCTCTGATTTCATCCATCACATCGAAAGTGGAAATGTCACCTCGCTCTTCCGCAGGCACAAACTGAACCGTCACACGCGCTTTGTTCGGTGAACTGCCAGGCTCAGGTGGCGCATTAGGATCAGATGTATTTTCCCCGATTTGTGTCAAAATCGCTTCGATGATGCCACGATACGGTTCTACTTTTTCGGTGATACGCTCTTCCATTTCCTTGACTGTCGCATCCGTCGCTTCGATGTCTGTCCCAATCGGCAATTCGATAAATGCATTCACGTAGATCGGGTCAGCTTCTGGGAAGTCGGTCACGTCAGGTGTATTGGCACTAAAAATCGCGATGGAAGCAAATAACAATACAAACGTCATTCCAAATATGACGATCGAAAATCGTAGTGCACCACCAATAAGTTTGTCGTAGACGCCCTCCAAAGCGGGCATGACTTTATTTTGAAACCAAAATGAACCAGGACGTAGCAAGAAGAAGTTGAGTAGTGTCACGAAAGCCGCGATGATGGATAAATTACGCAACCAGATTACACTCGTCAAATGTCCAATCGCGGCAAACACCAGCATCACTACACTAGCAATGATGATATTTCGCGTTTTCTTTCTTCGAGCTGCTCTGTCTTCTGCTTTTTCATCCACATTCATAAACGCCGCCGTCAATACTGGATTGATGACCAATGCCACAAACAAGGAAGACGACAACACAATGATGAGCGTAAACGGCATATAAAACATGAACTCGCCCACCAAACCTGGCCAAAAACCAAGCGGTACGAAAGCTGCCAAAGTCGTCGCCGTAGAAGCGATAATCGGCAAGGCAACTTCACCTGCGCCATACTTCGCAGCGTCGGTGGCAGAGTAGCCTTCCTGCATGTAGCGGTAAATGTTTTCGACGACCACAATTCCGTTATCCACAAGTAGTCCCAATGCCAAAATGAGGGCAAAAAGTACCACCACATTCATGGTCGTACCCGTGGCGTAGAGAATCAAAATACCCGTCAGCATCGACAATGGAATCGCAATACCGACGAAAGAGGCATTTCTCAAACCTAAGAAGAACAACAAGACCAAGACCACCAAAATGACACCAGAAATGATACTATTCTCTAAGTTATTCACCTGCAAACGCGTATTGACAGATTGGTCATTGAAGAGACTGAGTTTTAAATCGCTCGGCAACTCCTCTTCCAGTTCTTCAACCACTAGCGCGATTTCATCTGCCGCAAAAAGCAAGTTCTCGCCTTTCTTTTTGATGACATCCAAAGAGATAACAGGCAACCCGTCCGAGCGCGCAATACTCGTTCTATCCTTAAATCCAAATTCGACATTCGCGATTTCTCGCAAATAAACTGGACGCTGACGTTCATTTTTGACGACCAAATTTCTCAACTCATCCACGTCATCAAACTGCCCGACGACTCGAATCGCGCGTCTCAAATTATCATTGACTACCTCACCTGCTGAAAGCGTCAAGTTTTCGCTTGAAATAGCACCCTCAATATCGTTGTAGCTGATTTCTAGACTTTCCATTTTCGGTAAATCCAAATCAACTTTGACTTCTCTTTCAATCGCTCCTTTCAGCACCACTTCCGAGACTTCCGAGATATTTTCGATTTGTTCTTGCGCATATTCGGCATACGCTCGCAGCTGTTGAGGCGGATAGTCGCCCGAAATATTGACCGACACAATCGGAATTTCAGCTGTATTAATTTCCGAAACGGTCGGATCTTGATCCAAATCGCTCGGCAATTCGCTTTTTGCCTTATCAACGGCATCTTTTACTTTCCGCACGGCGACATCCAAATCTTCATCCGCCTCAAATTCGGCGATGATGATCGAAAAATCCTGAACAGAAGTCGAAGTAATATTCTTGATACCATCTACACTTTGCACCTCCTTTTCAATCGGACGCGTCACCAAGTCCTCGATGTCAGGCGCAGAGTTACCAAAGTAAGGCGTATTGATATAGACCGTCGGGAATGTCACTTCTGGAAACTGTTCCTTCGGAATAGCTTGGTAAGAGATGATCCCAAATATGAAGATCATCGCCGTCAACAAAAAGATCGTAATCTGATTATTGACGGACCAGGTGGAGATGAAAAACTCCCTGAGTTTGCTTTTATTCATTTTTTTTAATTGAGATATGAGATTATGAGATGTGAGATCGGTCGCCTGCGGACTCCCTTTGAGACTAATTCAGCTGTGTGCTGGATAAAAGTGGAGAATCTGAGCTAACTGCTGAACAGTCTCATATCTCACATCTCAAAGTGAATCCCGCGAAGCGGGGGAACGATCTCAAATCTATTTCCCCGCTATTTCCTCCTCCACAATATCAATTCGCGCACCATCTTTCAGATTACGAGCGCCTTTCATCAGGAGTTGTTCATTGCCAGATAAGCCTTGGGTGATGATGATTTGTCCTTCATAACTTTCGCCCACTTCGACGTAAGCTTTTTTCGCAATCGGCTGACCATCAGCGTTTTCTGCTTTCACCATTACAAAGCTTTTGCCGCCCACTTCTTGCTGCAACTGCGTCAATGGAATGACGACAGCATCTTCGATCACTTTATCTTGAATGCGTATCGTAGCGAGTAGGTTAGGCTTCAGTTGGCTGTTACCTCCTGGGATGTCTGCTTCTACACGTAGTGTTCTATTCGTCTTGTCGATAGTGCGCCCGAGTTCAGTGATTCTGACTTCTTTTTCCCAATCCAGCGCAGGCACTGCTGCGATCACTTTTTCGCCTTTGCTGACCGACTGAATCAAAGTCTCAGGCACATCAGCTGCAATTTTGACCTTCGCCGTATTCAAGATTTGAGCAATCGGTGCGCCAGGAGCGGCGATCTCGCCAGCTTTCACGATTAGCATTTCGACGACACCAGAAATCGGTGCATAGATATTGGATTTACCCAATTGTAAACGAATCGTCTCCAGCGATTTCTCCAACCGCTCTTTATTGTTCTTTGCCTGCAAATACTGTACTTCCGACCCGATTTCTTGATCCCAAAGCCGCTTTTGACGCTCGAATAAGTCGTTAGCCAATTCTAGTTGTGTTTCCAACTCTGCAATCTGTTTTTCTACTTGCTCTAGATCAACTTTGGCAACTAGCTGCCCTTTGCGGACATATTTGCCTTCCTGCATTTTCATGTCGATGACGCGACCGCCAGTTTCACTCGCCACACTCACCAAATCTTCCGCTTCCACGCTTCCTTGCACTTCCGTGTAGCTTGTAAATGTAGTACGCTCGACAGGCTGAGTTGTCACTAGCGTTAATCGCTCTTGAGGTGCAGCTCCTTTCGCTTCCAAAGCACCTTGCAGCTCTTCGATTTCGCTTTGTAGTGCTTTAGCCGTTTCTTGTTTTTCGCGTAGCAAAGTTTTCTTTTCTTCTACGCTCATGTCTTCGACAGCGACTTCGTCTTGACCGCCACAAGCGATCAGCAATGCTGCCATTATGATTGACAAATAGGTATGTTTCATTATATTTTTTTAGACGTTAGATGTTAGATTTTAGACATTAGACGCCATGTATTTCGCTAGTCTAAAAGCGAATTCGCCGAAGGCGGAGAGCAGTCTAACGTCTAATATCTAGAGTCTCAATTAAGACCCAATGCTTTTTCCAAATCCGTTTTTGCCACCAACAAATCATAGAGCGAACTGATATAATTGCCTTGAGCTTGATACAATTCGCTTTCTGCTTGAGTGACTTCCAAACTAGAGCCGACCCCTTCGCGGTACTTGATCTGAGTAGTATCGTAGATACGCTGTGCCAAGTCTAAGCTGCGTTCATTGGCAGCGACGGTGCGCTTGTTGTTTAGGTAGCTAATGCGTGCATTTTGATATTCCAAAGTGGCAGCGCGCTCAAATTCATTCAGTTCTACCTCTGTTTTTCGGAGCGTGACTTCTGCTTGCTGTACTTTGTATTTAGTAGCCATACCATTGAAGATGGGCACTTGAAGTGATGCGCCGATAAAAGCTGTTTCTGCTGGAAAACTACTTTCGCTATCAAATTGAAAGTTGTTTTGATATGCTCCAATGGCATACAGACTAGGGTAGCGTGCTGCTTTTTGTCGATCAATATCTTTTTCATTCAATGCTGCGCCCGCGACAATCGTTCCATATTCTGGTCGATTTTCGATGGCGAAAGTCTCATTGAGCAATGCTTCATCATTGATGGCTGTTTCATCGACTAAGGCATCAATTTCATTGGTCAACTCAATTGGTTCTTCAATCGGATAACCCATTTGAAACTTCAAAATGTTGTAGCTGACTTGAATGAGTTGCTGTATATTTTCTAGCTGAACGGTCAAATTATCCAAAGACAATTGTAAACGATCTACATCTAATTTTTCAGCAAAACCTTCTTCAAAAATGGCGCGTGTATCGCCCAGTGTTTTTTGCAGATTGGAGATATTGTCCTGAACGATTTCTGCATTCTTTTCTGCGATCAAAACCGCCAAGTAGGCTTTTTCAACGTTATAGCGAAGTTCAAATTCGGTTTGATCGAGTTGTTCATTGACCAACTCTCGATACACCTTTGCTGCTTTCAGACCAATGAAAACTGTTGGGTCAAAAAGAATAGAATTTAAGTTCAGTGCAGGAACTAAATTGTTAGTTAATCCAAACTGAACAATCTCAAAAGTGCCTGGCTCACCACCAAAGAACTCGGCAGGTAACGGAGACTCAGGAATAATAAGATTATAGCGATAGTCCAGCTGCCCTGTCAGTTTAGGAATCGCCGCCGTCCGCACTTCATTGATGCTCGCTTCGGCATTGACGCGCTCCAACTGCGCCAGCCGGACTTGATTGCTATTTTGCTGCGCGTAGCTGACGGCTTCCTCTATAGAGAACGTGCGCTGCGCATCGGCTGAGAACAGCGCGAAACAGCAAAAAATGATGATAAATGGTGATTTCATGTATTTAGTTTAGTAGTTGTTGTTATTGTTGCAAATTATGACTGAGCGGCAGCCGAAGAAAGTGCTTCTAGCGATTGCCAGACAGCTCTGCCTTTTTCGGTCACCCAACTGTGTAAAGAATGTTTAATGAGCTCCATGACCAGTTTATCTTTTGGATAAGTTTTGGAAGGAAACATCTCTTCATCGACGATAGAAAAACTCAATGCCATGTGAAAACGAGTCGCCACATTGACATCTATATCTGCGCGATAGAGTCCATTGGCTTGCCCGCGTTTGATGTTCTCTTTGATTAAGGTGTAATCGTGTTCTTTATGAAAATTTTGCATTTCATCCCAGACAGGACGATAGTACTTTTGTAGATCGTAAATGATGGTGGGCGAAACGCTGCGCAACAACTGTACCATGTTGCGTACTAGAAGTAGGAGCTCTTCGATAGAATTGCTGGAACGATCACGGATGGCTCGTGTGATGACCAAATCCTTTTCTAGAAAGTCCATCACGGTCTGCCGAACGAGATCATCTTTATTTTCAAAATATTGATAGATCGTCTTTTTCGACATACCGAGATGACTCGCCAACTCGTCCATGCTGACACTGCGTATTCCAAATTTGAAGAATAGCGCAGTGCTCTTTTCAATGATTTCTTGTTTTACGGACATCGGATGATTTCTTAGCACGACTTCGTCGTGCAGCTTTGAGATATTAGCTCTTAGCCGATAGCTGTTCAGTAGCTACTGGATTTCGGCGATGGCAGCTTTATTAAGAAGCTACTAATTGCTTGAAAATCAGTATTACTATTAAATTTGCTCCAAGAACATTGGAAACTTTGAGAGAGTTCAAAGTTTCCTGCGTTTTTTTCATTTTTTCCGATGAATGGATTTATTTATCAGATGAAGTGGGCAATATTCGGTCTGAAATGCTTTGGTTTTATGACACTACTGAATGATGTCATCTGTTTTGACTGCTCAGGTATGAGTTTTTCTGAATCGTTTCTGAGCCATTTTTCGCTTTATGCTTGTTTCCCTCCTTGCTCTTTTACTAACAACCATAGTAGCGCAGAAATTCCCAACATCGCCGCACTAATGGTGAAAATGACATTTTTATCGGGTTGAGCTTCGATAAATCCACCTAGATTGGAAGCAACGATTTGTGGTAGCACGACGGATAGATTGAACAAGCCCATCATCAATCCCATTTTGCGCTGATCGACCACTTCTGACATAATCGCAAATGGCAAACTCACCACTGCACTCCAGCCGATACCGACGACTGCCATCAACAGATATAATGCAGTTACTGATTGCCCAAAAGCGACGATCAAGCCATAACCGATTGCCATGATTGCGATTGCTAAGGTATGCGTCCGCACACGCCCAATTTTTTCAGCTAGAGGTTCTAGCACAAATGCCGGCAGTATAAATCCGACTGTATTCAAAATAGCAAAGGCAATCCCGATCTTAGAGCCTATCTCATTGTTCTGTGCTTCGCTCAGACTTGCTGTGGTCTCGAAGCCCATCACATTTGATTTGATGTAAGCAAAGACGTAGATAAACATTGTCTGCACACCTACCCAAGTGAAAGCGTGCGCCAAACAGATTTTTAAAAAAGCGACCCAATTGGTAGGCTTAGAAGTTGCTTCGCTAATCGTTTCATCAGCGATCGGCTCTTCCAGATGACGCGGTTCTTTAATGAAAAGGGTCGGAATGACGGAGGCAAGTAAGACAAAAAACGCGCCGACATAGATCAAGAAATAGTTGCCGATATAAGCACTCATCAGATACGCCAATACACCAAAAAAGCCCGAAATCGTCTGCATCCAAGTATAACCTTTGGTGCGAGCTTCTCCTTCGGGCGTGACGTCGGCGATGATGGAACGCGCCGGATTGAAACTGACATTGATCGCCAAATCTAGCGTCAGTGCGATCCCTATCGCCACTGCAATCAAGCTAGGAATCCCTAGCGCATTGCCTATCGTATCAATATGGGGCAACGCCAAAATCATCAGTGCCGCAATCGTGCCGCCGATCAAGATGAAAGGTCTCCGCCGCCCATTCCATACCCAAACATTGTCACTGATAAACCCGACGATGACTTGCCCCAAAATACCGGCCACCGGACCTGCTAGCCAAACAAGTCCCACTTCATGAATGTCAAATCCATATTTCGTATTCAGGATCCAGCTCAGTGTGGCAATCTGCACAGAAAGCGCGAAACCCATGGCGGTGGACGGTAAGCTGAGGAGTGCGTAGAAGGATTTTTTTATGGCTGCCATTGTTGTTTTTGTTTGCTTGATGAAGTCGTAAAGATTGGAAAATTCTAGGAGAGTGGATGCAGTGTGGTCATAGCAATTGCATGACGAATGCCATGTAAGCCCTTATATACCTCTATTATTATTTGAATAAATCTTCGTATTTTGCCCATTGCGTTTGAGCAGATTTTAAATCATCAGTATGTCTTTACCTCGATTGTTTTTCGACCCTATTTCTAGTTTTCGACAGCAGGAGGAACTACCGTATCGAGATAGTTTAGAAGACTATATTGATATGATCGTCCCGCAGATACGTCCATTTGGAGAAGATTTGCGGGAAGATGAGTATTATCTGGACACCGCTTGGCTGGAGATTACAGATAAAGAGGACGCGACAGATACAGTCATTCACTTCTTTCGAGAGGGTCGAGAACATATGCGCTCCGTCAATGGCAATATCGGTAGAGGCAGTTGGGAGTTCATGGAAGATGCCGGAAACTATTTTATCTTGGACTATACGCGTCAGCAGGAACTCTACACGCTCGCCTTTCTCAACAGCGACTTTTTCATCCTTAAAAAGCACGGCAATCAGTCTGGTTTCAATAAGAAAAAATACCTTGTTTTGGGTCGAGAAGCTGCCATGTACAATCGAGAGACGGGTGGCTACTATACTTGGCGAGAATATGCCGAGGCACTCAGCAATGTCTATGAGCAAGACAACCGAATGCTTGTCTTCATGATGGTGGCAATTGTTATTTTGGTCTTTTTGGTCGTTTGGTTTATGTAATTTATGAAAACAGATATTTGGCAGGACATTGTGGTACAAATTGCGACTTCTTACACTAGAGAAGGAACAGGTTTCTATATCCCTCAGTATGGTCTAGTCGTCACGCATGAGCAGACCGTCAGCGATCACGGCACTGCGATTATCGGTGGAGCAGATGGTCAGCATCATCTGGCGACTGTCATTTTTGCGGATACACTTAATGATCTAGCTTTTCTGAAAGTGGCAGATACTTTTCAGCCACAAGTAGATATTTTGACTTTCGCGACGCATTTTGAGAAGGATACACCTGTAACGACCATCGGGCATCCTTTTGGCGATTCGCTGCGACAGGCGACCGGACAATTGCAAGAGATAGAAGAAGAAGGTCAATATCTGCGTCATAACGCCGTTCTGCCGGACACTTACAATGGTAGTCTACTACTCAACTCCAACAATGAGATTTTGGGTATGAGTACTTTTGCGCATGAGGGGAATGCGACATTCGGTCTTGCTCTTTCCGGCTTACATATCGAAAACATCATCAAAGAATACTTGGTGGGTAAAGGGCAAAAAGGGGTACGCTGCTTGGAGTGTTCGACGATCACTTTCGAGCCCGGCAAAAAGTTGTTGTATTGCAGCAATTGTGGTGCAAAGGTTACTTATCTATCGACCATCAAAGCTTATGAGCCTATCGGCGTTGCCAAAACAATAGAGGATATCATTACCCGCATCGGGCATGAAGTGAAGTTGGCGAGACGTGCGCCCAATAATTGGGAGATACAAGAAGGAAGTGCCAAAGTCGTCATTTCGTATCACGAAGACTCGGGACTGATCACAGGCGATGCTTATCTGTGTCTGCTGCCCAAAAACAACTTAAAGGACATCTATCAGTTCTTGCTCCAACAAAATAAAACAGTCGAACGACTCACTTTCAGCTTGCATCCAAATGGTCAAGAAATCATCCTCTCTTTGCTTATCTATGACCGCTACCTGAATGTGGATATTGGAATGCAGTTGTTTCAGCACTTACTCGAACGCGCCGACTATTTTGATAATGTACTGGTGGAAGAATATGGGGCTTCTTGGACGCAGCCGCATGGGGCGGGGGAAGGAAGGTGAGGTTGTCTTCTCTCAAAATCTCAATCTCTCATACGCTCTCAAATTCTCACTCCCTACGGCAACAAATACCCAAACTCCCGCAATCGCTTCTTAAACGCGCGCATATCTTTCTGATAGATCAAGATGTGATAGCCTTCCGCTTTAACGACGAGCTCGCGCAGCTTGGTATCTCTCGCGATCAGCTTAATCAAGCCACCATTATCTTGCGGTATTTTGAAAACGTTGATGCTCGGAAGAGCTTCTAAAGGATCGACTTTTTGGCGCAGCTCTGCGAAAAAAGACACCCAATTAGGCGGCAGCTCATCTCGCACAAACTGCACGAACATATTGATTTTGTCTTCCACGCCTTGCTTACTGCTCACCTCATGCAAGAAGGTAGAAAAGTCAGTCTGAAAGCGCGTAGGGCTGATGCGGTTGGCATAAGGACCGAGCAGTGTGTCTGATAAATTGTTGTCAGCCTCAACCATTATCGTTAGTGAATCTGGCGACAGCTTGATACTCGGTGGAGCAGAAGAAGCTGGTACATCATAATGATCGCTAATGCGCGCTACATAAGCTCCCAAAGGCGTCAGTCGGACATAGCGCAATCCATCATAAGGAGAATAAACCGACCGACCTAAATCGTCCATATCCACCTCGTCATACTTTATATCTAACAGCCCAAAAGCGGCAAACAAGAACAGTGTTCCTTTCAGAAAGGGTTTAGAAATAGCGTTGAGGTATTGGTCTTTTCGGATGTAGTGCTTGTCGCTGTAGTAGCGTTGTTCCGGGTCGGTATAGACGTAATAGAGTTTATTTGCCACCGTGATTTCGTTGATCGGTTTGAGATCGACCAAACTATATCGTAAAAAAGTGTCGATATTTTTGAGTGAGATCCATTCACCAATAGGCAGTTTTTGGAGCAATACAAACAGTTCCTTCTCAATTGACTGAAGATCATCATAACTGACGAAACCTATCCCTTTCAAATAAGATAAAATAATGGGCGCACTCTCAAACTGTCGCTTGTAATTATTAAACAATTTATCCCTGAGTAAAGTAGAGATGTCGACTCCTATTTGCTGCTCGTCATTGCTGATGAGTAGTCCGGCGAGGAGATTGGAGCGGAGTTGTTTGGCGATACGGTCTTTTTCGTCAGGGAAAAATTCGTTGACGTCTAGTTTATTCCGCAATTTACTGACCGTGCTGAATACAGGTCTGCCTTTAGAAGTCAGTTTGATGTTGTCTTGACTAGCATAAACTTGCAAAATGGGCAACAAACGATGAATGTCCTCTTCGCCTATATCAAAAGTATAGGTCGTCGACTCAGGTGACTCGACCGCCGTCAATTCAGCATCAGCAGGTGTCTCGTAATAAGTTGCCAGTAATCGACGCAGTGCCAATGGCAAAGAGAGCGTAAACTCAGGTTTTGGCGCATACCATCCGGCTGCGTTATCGGCATCGAATAGTTTATACTGCTCTTTGATATCGACTTGCGTACGAGTATAGCTATTCCACATCTTGCGGGTCGTCGCCGTATAAATACTAAATCCAAATCGCCGCTCTATCTCGTCCTGATGCAACAAACCGACCCAAACAATTTCATCTAACAACAAAGCTACCTCGGATATCAATGTCTCTTTATACTTGTCGTATATCGTCTTTCCTGAAAACGGAATGGCACACAACTCCGCCAAAGACTCTTTGGAATGCACTTTCTGATCTGCTAGGTCGATATATTTACTGTAGATACCTTGAGACAGCAAAAATCCACGCTGTTGCTTCACGAAAATGCGCGCCGATGTATAGAACTTCTGCTGCAACTCTGCTTTAGTATAGCTTTGTAGCAGTATGGTCTTTGCATTATTTAGATGAATCATAGTAAGATGTTAGATATTCGACAACAAATACAACTTTATCCACTGATCATCAGCGGATTATACGCCTCCCAAAATAAAATTAATATCATCCTCTGTCAACGACTTAGTCGCTGCTCCATCTGTGGTGATGATGTTGTCGAATAGTTCTTTCTTTACTTCTTGCAACTGCATAATTTTCTCTTCTATCGTGTTCTGCGTAATCAGTTTATACGCCAGTACTTTATTCTGCTGCCCAATGCGATGCGCCCGGTCGATGGCTTGCTGCTCTGCGGCTACATTCCACCAAGGATCGTAGATAAAGATGGTATCCGCTGCGGTCAAGTTGAGTCCAGTACCTCCAGTTTTTAGCGTCATGATGAAGACGCGACAGTTCGGATCATTCTGAAAACGGTCGACCAATTGCTGACGATTTCGGGTCGCACCTGTCATGCTCACATAGTCGATACCTGCCTCTTCTACTACTTGACTGATGCGGTCTACTGCGGCTAGATAATTGGTAAAAACGAGTGCTTTGTGACCATTGGCGACACTATCGAGCAGTTGCTGTTGGAGCATTTCACGTTTAGGAGACTCAACTTTTCCGTCGGATACATGATCTGGTATGGATGCGATTTGCCGCAACTCATTGAGTGCCTGAAAAATGAAGAACTGAGAGTTGTTGATGCCTTTGGTCGCGATTTCCGACTTGATGGCGGTCTGATAAAATTGGCGACGCTGCTCGTATAGTTTTTCTTGGGCTGCCGACATATCGACATAGAGCGTCTGCTCGATTTTGTCCGGCAAATCTTTCAGTACATTCTTCTTCAATCTGCGCAACACAAACGGATAAATCTTCTTCCGCAAATGCCGCATCGCATCTTTGTCACCATACTTTTGGATAGGCGTCAGGTAGCGACGATTGTAATTATTAAATGTGCCAAACATACTTGGATTCAAGAAACGAAACAACGAATACAATTCCCCCAAATTGTTTTCCACAGGTGTTCCACTCAATGCCAGTCGATACTCAGAATCTAGCAGCATGATCGCCTTTGTAGTGAGCGCGTTGACGTTTTTGATGTTTTGTGATTCATCCAATACCAAATAGCTGAACGGTACTTCTTTTAGCAGCTCGACATCATTTCTAGCAATAGCGTAAGTCGTCAAAATGAGTTGTGCCTGCCGTGCTTGCTCAAAGTCCCGGTCGTTACCGTGATAGATATAAGTGCTTAGTTGAGGGGCAAATTTAGCGACCTCTCGCTGCCAGTTGTACAGCAAACTACGTGGCATCACGATGAGCGAAGATTTGGTTTCGCCCTCTTTGTACACCCAGGCGAGTAGCGCGATAGCTTGCAAGGTCTTTCCCAATCCCATATCATCCGCCAGACATCCACCTAGCTCGTATTCATGCAAATAACGCAACCATTTGTAGCCCTTTTTCTGATAGGGTCGCAGCTTGGCATTGATCTTAGGGAGTTTGTATTTTTTCTTTTCCCCCAATCCTTCGTAGAACTCGCGTGGTCGCTGAAAAATGGCGTTGGTACCGGTCACTTTTTCGTCGATCAATTCCTCTACCAACGGCAAATCGAAGAAAGAAACCTCCGCTTTTTTGTCTTTGCCCTTATTGAACAGTCGCTCCAACCGACGGATGTATTTCTCATTCATGATGGCGTGTGTGCCATCGCTGAGTTGGATGTAGCGGTTCTTTCTGTACTGATTGAGGACATCAAAAAGATTCATCACTTCCCCATCAAAATCCAAAGTTACATCACCTTCAAAGTAGTCAATACCATGCGACAATTGCATAGAGACACTGGGCGCGACTGTCGAAATTTTGTAGGATTTGAGTTTTTCTGCTCCAAAGAGCTGATAGCGAAGGATGAGTTCTGGTAGTTCGTTATAGATAAAATTGGCGGCGATTTCTTTTGGGATAATGAAGAGCGTGCCATTGCGGACAGCTTCTAGTTGTTCTTTCTTTTTACGCTTGGGTGTTTGGTTTTTAATGGCTTCCGCGATCTCTTGGATGTGCTGTGTCAAAGGTTCTTGCTGGATAGATTTGACCGTAATAACCTGCTCTAAATCATTGATCTCCACGTACTTATACAATTCAAATTGCTGCATCACTTCGATGGGCAACTCCGGTAACACCTGCCCTACACGCATCAGCAAAGACTCATCTTCATCTATCTTTTCAAAGATCAAGCTAGGTGCAGCTTCTACCACTTCTTCTGAAAAGACAAAGCGATAGCTTTCATAGACGATCTTGTCGATCTGCTCTACATGAGAGAAGAAAAGCGAGAGAAAAATAGGTAGTTCTTCGGTCGTCAGCGTCGAGTTAAAATAATGCAGACTCGCGAAACTGCCGCCTACGGAAGCCACTTGAATGATTTGCTGCTCCGCCAATAAATGATTTTCGGTCAGTGGCACAAATTGCGCAAAAGATTGTCCCTCCAGATCTACTGCTACTCTACTTTCGACGATGTTTTCCTTGTCAGCGGCATTCTGTAAGGTGAGTTTCAGTTTGCCTTCGCCCTCTACAAATTGGAGGGGCTGCATTTGGGCATTGACGAACCGCTTGACACCTTTTAGCGACTCTATCAGGTATTCATATTCACTGATGTAAACATGATCAGCAGGCTTCTCCCAATCAATGACAAAGCTATTGCGATCCTGTATCTGCTCCAACAACCGCAACACCTGCCGATCTGCTCCGCTATGCTGCTGGAAGAGCGGTTCTATCGGTCTTCCTTTGCGATCGACGGTCTGCAAATAGACTCCATATTCATCTTCTACTAGCTGAAAATAAACCTGTTCTTTGCTGCTATTTGAGGTAGACAATCTGGTCGGTTCTTTCTTGAATCGCTCGAATACATTCATCAGTCAAAATTAAGCGCGCAAAGGTACAGAAAAATGAAGGGTTTGGAGAAGATTGAGAAGGGTTTGTGTGGGTTGTGGGCTTTATTTTAGAAGAATGGTAGCTCCGAAACAAAGTTCTGTCATAAGTAGGCACTTACGGAGATGGGCAATACATATAGGTAGAAGTTGCCTCAGCTTTTCTCTTGATAAGCATATCGTGTTGCTCGTCTAAGAAATGACTTGGATATATTCTACTATTCTAACCATTTTGCTACTGACAACTGCTCACTCCGCCACCACCTCAAACCACGGCAGCCACTCGTAGAGCTAAGCGATGTATTTGAGAGGAGAAGTTGCTTTGGCTTTTCACTTCTAAATAAGTATATCATATTAGTAGTAAATCAAAAATCTAACACTACTGTTTGACTATTTTAGTTTGATATATAGATTCGCCTGACCTCAACTCTATAATATATATTCCTGATGGAAAAGGCGTCAAATCAATACTGATTTGATCATCTTCTTTGCCCACATTATTCCAAGTCACAGCCATTCTTCGACCATATTTATCTAGTACTCTAATAGCAATTTGTTCATCTTCATGCCAATTATTAACATCAATCCAGACTCGACCATTTGTAGGGTTGGGATATAGTCCTTCTATGAAAATATGATCTTGAAAATTGGACAAATCAGAACGGGTCTCAATACCTTCGTTAAACTCAGAATCGCAGCCAATGACTATTTCTTCGATATCAGAGAGTTCACTAAATACTTCTTGATTCGTTTCGGGATTGAAGTAAATAGCACTCAGCTGTATATAGATTTCCTTCCCTTTAAGACGATTTGGAATATGAATGTTTCCCGTAAAAGTAGGTTCATCTATGCGCCTTTTTAGCCTTCTATTCAACATAGGTACATATATTTCTACTACATAACCGATGACATCAGGTACAGGTTGAAAGGTAGCACTATAAGGAGCATTGTAGTACTCCCCTTTTAACAGACCAAAGAGGTGAAGTTTATCATTAAGATTGAGTATTCATAAATAGCTATTTTTTCTTTTCACCAGCCATTCAAAGTACTCAAAACTCTTTGGTTTGGAGTATATAAGTCAATAGGT
>JBCDHX010000105.1:0-20571 GCA_038749535.1 Bacteroidota bacterium | reverse complement strand
GACAGGCAAAGACGACGGGCTATTCATTTTGGCATTACCCCAAAACGAATCAAAAGGTCTAGAAATGGCAAACTCCTCCGTCGAACCTGCCCTTTCGCCATCCGCCACCTAAGTAAAACGTGTTCCACACTTGCTCCATACAACAACTATTGATTATCATACTTTTGATGCGTTTGCCCTATATAAATTATGACTCATGACCCGTAACAAGTTATTTGCTCGCCAAAATCATCGGCATCGGTTGTTGCTTAGGCAATAAGAGCCACATCCGACCGTAGGCGTTAAAGCTGTTTGCTTTTCGCTCCGCGTCTGCACCTGCGCCAAAGTATACATCGACACGTCCACTGCCTTTGATCGCGCCACCTACATCTTGCGCAAATAGGTATTTCATTTCATGACCGATAACCTTGTCGTCTTCATCTAATATCGGAACAGCCGCCAATAAACAACTACCCAACGGAATGTATTTTTTGTCTACAGCGATAGACATCCCTTCCGTCAGTGGAACATGACCCGCTCCGGTCGGTGGTGCTTGTCGGCGCCGAAAGAAAGTATAAGATGGATTTTGATTCAGAACGCTATCAACTAGATCAGGGCGTTTTTCTAAATAGCGTTTGACACCTTGCATAGATACATTGCTGATGCCTAGTTGTTTGCTGTTAGTTGCCAGATAGCTTTCGATGCTGCGATAGGGATGTCTGTTTTCTCCGGCATAAGCAAACAATTCGCGGCTACCATCTGCGTACTCCACATAGCCTGAGCCTTGTAGCTGCATATAATAAATATCCGTTTTGCTGCGCGCATACGCCAAATGCTGAGTGATGCTATCAATCGCTCCGGCTTCTATGGCGCGCCTATCCGGCAATTGTCCACGCAGTCCTTTGGGCGTAGCTCGTATAGGATATTTATAGACGGCAGTAGGTTTTTTGCTCACCTGAATGACGGGGGCGAAGTAAGCGGTAAATTTAACATTGCCACGGTGATCTTTTCCCCAAACCTGATGTGCTTTCAGCTCTTTTTCCATTCCAACAGGAATCAAATGTTGCCAGCTTTCTAGTATATCTACGGTTTGGGTGAGGTCGTCCAAGTTGATACGCAAGTCGCCGACGCGCCGATTGAATCGCTGTCGTTTCTTGTGCAACAGTCGGCGCTGACGCTGCAAGGCAGTTACTACCTTTCCATCCACTATAGGCAACTGAAAAGTATCCAAAGCGATAGGCGTGTAGATAGCAGACAAAGGCAGGGCATTATGCAGCTTTCCTTTTTTGCTGAATGTCTGTGCAGGCAAACTATCTTGCGATAGTGGCACATAGTCCGACTCTGAGAGTGGAGTAGTCGAGGAAGTGTCGCAAGCCCAGAGGACAGCGAGTAAAATTAGCAACGTGAGGTGTCTCAATAAATATTACCTTTAGTTATAAGTAGTTAAGTTCCAAACCAAAATGTCGAACTTTTTGTACTTCACAAACCGATAACAAAGTAACGGGGCTATTCGTGCGTTTCAAAGTCCCTGCTTGACCTTTTAAAATTTTTAACAGTTCTACTTTTGGGGTTTTCGTACTTTTGAAGCGCGTTGACAGATTGTCATCTCTTCCATTTCCACTTATCTCATTCACGTCTATGCTCTTGTCGGAAGTATCTACTTTTTGTACGTCATTGATCTCCCAATTTTCAGTAATCAGTACGGCACGTAAAGAGCGATTGCAACAACTTGCTGACTTCATTCTTACCAAAATAAAAGCAAGAGAAAAGGCAAAACTCATCGTCATCTGTACTCACAATTCCAGACGCAGTCACATCGGACAGATTTGCCTAGCCGTAGCAGCCGACTATTTTGGAATCAAAGGCATCGACACTTTTTCAGGCGGCACGGAAGCCACTGCTTTCAATCCTAGAGCGGTTCGCGCGCTTCGAGATATTGGTTTTCAGATCGAAACAGCAGACACAGCTACCGATAATCCACGCTATCTCATCCGATGGAAAGAGGATACGCTGCCTTATTTTGCTTTCTCCAAAAGATATGACGAGCCCCCCAATCCAACTCGCGATTTTGCCGCCATTATGGTTTGCTCGGAAGCTGATCAAGGTTGTCCAGTCGTCCTAGGCAGTGCGCTCCGATTGTCTTTGCCATTCGATGATCCAAAGGCTTTTGATGATACGCCAGAAGAGCAAAAAGCATATCGTGAAGCCATTGAGCGCATCGGACGGGAGTTGTTTTATGCTGTCCATTTGGTCAAAAAGGCTGGTCAAGCGAAATAAAAACAGCAAAGCGACGAAATTTTATTGGAAAACGTTGTTATTTGCATCAAATATCAAAAAGTAAAATATAGAAGATAGGACACGCTCCATTTCAAGCAACTATTTTCTATCCATAACCTGTCGTTCTGTGCTAAGTAGAAGAAGCGTTCGCATCAAAGTGATGCAACTACTATATATGAATAATCGAAACTCAGCGATGACTTTCGATAAGCTATTAAGAACCTATCGCGCCAATGTCGATAAAGGGTACGATTTGTATTTGTTGAGCTTGCTGCAATTTGCGCGCATCCTGCGTTATGCCAAACGCGATGCCGACAATAGAAAGCGCAAGCACATCCTTTCGGAAGAAGATCGCAATTTCACTGCCAAGCTCGCGACCAATGAGTTGAGTGCCTCCTTATTGGAAAATGTGGACTTCATCCAGAAGATAGAGCGTAGGAAACTAGGCGCACGATTGGATGGAGATACGACGCGCCGACTGTATCAAGAATTTGCACAGACAGAAGCCTATACGGATTACTTACAACAGGAGGCATCTACGGTTACAGATCATCAGCAAGTCTTGCTTGCGCTTTTCAAATTTTGTGTCAGCAGTGAGTCCTACAATGACATCATGGAGGACTTTTCGCCTTACTGGTCGGATGATAAGTCGCTAGTGATCGGGACAGTGAAAAAGACCATTCGCGCGTTGCCTGCCACCGATCGCTTTTTGGATACCTTTTTGCCACCCGCCGAAACACAGCAATTCGGAGAAGAACTCTTGCGCCAAACTTACTATGAAAGCGAAGATTTGATGGGACTCATTACGCCGCAATTGAAAAATTGGGATGCTGATCGATTGGCTACTATTGATACCTTGTTGCTACAAATGGGACTGGCAGAATTTCTCTTTTTTCCGACCATCCCAACCAATGTGACACTCAACGAGTACGTCGATGTTTCCAAATTATACAGTACGGAAAAAAGCAAGGATTTCATCAATGGTATTTTGGATCGCTTGATGAAAAAATTGGAAGATCAAGGACGGATACAGAAGGAGGAGCGTGGAAGGAGGTGATAACTCTAGCCTCCATTTACATCTGAAATACCTAAGAACATATAGGAGTACCTAAGAACATTAATGCTCTTAATTCATCGGTGTAATATGATCGAGCAATTCAAGACACATAGTTATGAATATGCTGCTACTCAAAAATACATGGATGCTTTTCTGCTTGATGCTTGCTATTTCTTCCATAGCACAACAAAGCACTTTCTACACTTCAGCAACTATCGGTATCGCCAGCCCTGTTTTAGATAATGGTGTTGGTTTTCATGTTGGTGTCCATCCTTCTACTACTTTGACCGATCGTCTTTCTTTCGATAGCCAGATTTCGTATCTATGTACAGATGTTAAGTCCGGTTTTCTCTCCGGCGGAGATTTCAATATTCACTCTTTCAATATGCTGGGTGGTGGACGCTTTTATTTCAATTCATCAGAGAAGACCAATCGCTTTTACATCAATCTACTTTTGGGTGGCAATTACAATGTAGAAAGCAACGGTGTAGTGACTATTGACCGTAATTTTAAGCTAGGCTTTTCTACCGGTGCGTTTGTCAAACTCAAGCGATTACTGCTAGGTATTTCTTTTGATGCGCCACAGCATAGGGTGTTCAAGGTAGGTTATCAGCTTTGAAATAGTGATATTTGTAAAAAACGCCGCTATGACAAACAAACACATCCTCCTCATAAACGGTCATCCCGATGCTGAAAGCTATAATTTTGCACTTGCAAGGGCTTACGTAGAAGGCGCAATCGAGTCTGGCGCTACTGTTCGTGTCATCAACATCCGAGAACTCGACTTCAATCCAAATCTACAATTTGGCTATCGAAAACGTACTGAACTAGAACCTGATTTACTGAAAGCGCAAGCCGACTTGAAATGGGCAGATCATTTGGTTTGGGTGTATCCAGTTTGGTGGGGTTCTGTTCCGGCGATCATGAAAGGCTTTCTAGATCGTGTCTTGTTGCCAGGATTTGCCTTTAAGAAGAGGGATGGCTCTCTGTTTTGGGATCGCTTTTTGACTGGTAAAACGGCACGTATCATCTGTACGATGGATCAGCCGACTTGGTACTATACATTGCGCTTTTCTCATCCTAGTCACAATGCGATGAAGAAATTGACAATGCAATTTGTGGGCGTCAAAAAGGTAAAGATTACGGCTGTAGGACCTGTTCGTTTATCGACGGAGCAGTTTCGGGAGAAATGGTTGCAGAAAGTTAAGAAGTTGGGAGGAAAACAAGTTTAGACAGAGCTCTAAACACAAAAGGTTCGACTACCTTAGTTTGAGTAGCCGAACCCCATGTAAAGACGTTCGTTTTTCGTTTTATTCAAGAAGCTATTTCTTCTTCTTCGTCTGCGGTACGAGTGACTTTCCCTTCTTTCCGGTCGGTTGCACTTCACTTCGTTTCTTAGCATCGCGGACAGATTTGCGTTGTGCTTTTGTTGCTTCTGCTGTCTTTTTAGCTTCTGTTCTTTTTTGAGCTTTTGTTTTCATTTTGCTATTATTTAAGGTGTTGAATTGATTTTACCTGATTCTCAAAATCAGATGAACATTAGACTTAGTTTTTGAAAAAGGTCACACGGTTTTAGAGATTTTTTTCACTCTATTTTAGTTAAAATTTTCAGCCATCTTCTCTGCTAATTGCGCTTCCAGTTGTCCTTTCAATTGCTGTCGAGCGACATGAATCCGGCTTTTGACCGTTCCCAAAATAATGCCCATTTCATCAGCTATTTCTTGATAGCTATAGCCTTCGTAGTGCATCAAAAAAGGTTGGCGATATTTTGGTTTCAATTGTGCAATCAAAGCTGACAATTCCTCCATTTCTATGGAAGACTCAGACTCATTATAAACAATCAAGTCATCGCGATTGAGCTCTGTCTTATCCACTTCTAGCTCTTCACTCACGATGCGTTTTTTTCTTCTGTATTCATTGATGAAGGTGTTGCGCATGATGGTCACGATCCAAGCTTTAAAATTGGTATTCTCCTTGAATTGCTCACGATATTTGAATGCTCTCGTCGCCGTCTCTTGCATCAAGTCAGCAGCATCTACTGCATTGCCGGTCAGCTTCATAGCAAAAGCATATAGGTAGCGGTCCAGGGGTTGATAAGCAGCTACAAATTGATTGACTTGCATAATTTTAAGTGTTTTAGTTTCCTTCTGTTTTGAAAAGGAATAGCTTATAGACGCAAGTCACGGAAAAGGTCACATTCGATTTTAGTTAAAGTTTTGAGGAAGCTAAAAATGTAGTATCCACCAGCAAAAAAGTCCCGACAAACGCTGCCGAGACGAACCACTTTGATTGTATCATATGTAAAATCTGGATGTTCTTATAGGAGGTTGTCGTTTCCCACGACGACCTCCTTTTCACGAATATTAATTTTTTACACGCCCCGACTCATCTTCCAGTCCGGTGCGACGACGTGATTTTACTTGATTATCGCCTATCAAGTAGGAGAAATTGATCTGAGCGCGGCGGCTATCCCATCCACCTTCTATATCCATAGTGAGGTCACCAAAGACGCTTCTTCCTCTCCAAATATTGGTTCTAAAAATATCATTCATTGACAATTTGATAGTCGCTCGTTCGTCCATAATTTTCTTGGACAAACCGGCATTCAATGACCACATTTGATCCATCTTAAATGCACCTTCCCAGATCGAAGGAGAAGTATACCAGCCGGAAACTTCAAAGTTCAAGCCTCTTGGTAGGGTGAAGTTATGTTGTGCATACGCATTGAACGTATTGATAGATAAATCAATCGTTTTGCCATCGCCGAAGTCTGCCATATTTTGCTGATGGACACCAGTCAAGCTGGCATATACTGACCACCATTCTTTGATGGGTAGACCACCACTGATGTTCAAGCTATAACTGAATTGCTCCGCTAAATTTTCATAGGTGATAAAGGCACTTTTTTCGGTCTCTGCATCTGTCAGACGAGCGATCAAGTCCGTCGTATGCGCAAATTCAAAAGTTGTATTGATGGCATACATAAAGGTATGCGTCAACTCTACTTTATTCGTATACTCTGGGTTCAAGAATGGATTTCCTTTCTCGAACGTCAACTCATCTAGTCGCTGACGGAATGGATTCAAATCTTGATACGACGGTCGATTGATACGACGGCTGTAATTCAATCGGAAACTGTTCTTATCATTCATATCATAAGTGACGCCACCCGAAGGAAAGAAGTCCAAATAGTTGCGCTTGACGTTGTTGTTTTCTGTGTCGATGAAACTAGTCAAGTCACCTTCTGAGTTGGTCTGTTCTAGTCGCAAACCTGCTGACACGCCCAATTTACCGAATTTCTGCTGATAGTTACCGTAAGCGGCATTGACATTCTCTGTATACTCAAACTCATTACTCACATTGCGATTCAGTAAGGCTTCGCCGTCCTCTACATTGAAGAAATCAAAGGTGTTGTCTGTATTGACATAAGACAATTTGAATCCCGCACCAATTTTCGCCTCTCCTATCGGACGCTCATAGTCCATTTTAAAGGTCGCAATATCAATCACCGTCGGCGTTTCGATATTCACGATAGAGGTGCTCAAGATGTTGTCTTGATCGTCCGGCGCAACGTAGAAATTAGGCTGATCTTCAAAACGATCAATGTTGAACTGACCGTAGTCTGCATCAATGTTGAGCGTCATTCCTTCTTTATTGTCAAAGCGATAGTTGACGTTGTAGTTGGTATTCATGCGATCACTGACCGTATTACTTTCTGCCAACAAAATACTATCCGGTGATGTCACACCCACTCGACCGATGATGGCACTACTTGTGCTGTTGTGCGTATTGTCAGAGAAAAATCCTGTCGCTAGCACACCTATTGTATGCTTTTCGCTCAAAAAGAAATCAGCTCCGATTCGTCCATTATTGCCTCTCCACTGGCTATTCTGATCGGTCAGTTGATCGAAGGTAAAACCAAATTGCTCGCGATAAAATTGGTTATAGTTGACATTTTCGCCGTAGTTGTGGCTGTAGTTGGCGAAGATGTTCATCACTTTGTTGCGGTGGTTCGCAGTGATAGAACCATTGTAGCGCATACGTTCGCCTTGTGAGTAAGTCAAGTTCAAATTGGCATTTGAACCGAGTCCTTTCGCTTTTTTCAACTTGATATTGATAATTCCGGCATTACCCTGAGCATCGTACTTAGAAGATGGATTGGTGATGATTTCTATGGCTTCTATTTCAGAAGCTTGCATCGTCCGCAGTAAAGCAGCCAAATCTGAGCCACCTAGCGGAGACGGTTTGCCGTCGATGTAAATCAATACACCTGCTTTCCCTAGCAAAGCGATATTGTCATTGTTATCAACAACCACACCCGGTGCTTTTCTCAATAGTTCCAACGCATTGTCACCAACAGCAGTCGCGCTACTTTCGACATTCATGACCATCATATCCGGCTTCATTTCGAGTAGTGGACGACGTGCGACCACTGTTACTTCATTCAGTTCGGTAGAGCCATTACCTAATTGTATTTCCGGTAAGACAAAGTCAGCACTTTCTGCCACTTCAAAGACATCAGAGTTCTGGGATGGCAAACCGACAAAAGACACTGCCACAAAATAGTCGTCTGCTGCCAATTGGTTGAATGTGAAGCGCCCCTCTTCGTCAGACAATTCCAGTTTTACAATTGCGCTGTCTGCTGCCAAGTGCAAAACGACATTGGCATAAGCGAGGTTTTCGCCATTGTTGTCTTTGATGATTCCGCTGATAGAAGCGTTGGATTTAGCCAATAAGGTAGTTATCCCTGCCATGAGGCAAAGGCAAAAAACAATCAGGTGTTTCATAATCAGGTGAAGTATTTTTAAATAAGTGAGGGAATAAAGTTGTCTGATTTGTACTGTTCTGTACCGAGTGAAATGGATGATTATTCAGTAAATAGATCATCATCCATCAATATGATTCAAAAGTAAAGTAGATTGGTGTAGAGAACTACTTATTTTGACGAACAGGCTCTTTTTCGTGATGAAAAGATCATTTTACTAGGTATAGCCATATATTTGAACGATATAAAATATTATATTAGCAATATTCTTCATAACAATCAAAGATCTAGAAATGAAAGTAGGATTGCCTCTTCCATTTGCCCATGAGACGCATTGAAAGATGGATAGGTTACAAGTAGCGTGGATTTATTTTGGAAAAGTGCAACCGAAGGGTAGAGATCGTCTGTTGAATAAACAACCAAAAAATAGCAATAATCCAATCAATGTTATGGAAATGGATGATGATAAACTGCTGTCCTTCGATTATTGGAAGCTAGAAGACGTCGAGCGTATTTTCAATATTTCTGTCGACAAAGCATCTGATGCGCTACAAAGTTGGTTGGCTGCGGATGCACCTATTTCAGTAGATGAGCGGACGCAGTTAAATCTACTTCGCGAACGTCTAGTCGAGAACGTGCAAGACTGGAATGAAGCCGCCTTGAAGTTCTACTTTTTCGGTCCATTGATGAGTCTGATTTGGTTCAAAAATGAACAATACAGCTCTTTCCTTGAAAACAAGCTTACCATAGAGGTAGAAGATCAAGTCGTACAAGGCAATATCGATTTCATGGTCGCGACAGGTAGACAAACACCTCGAACACCTTTTTATACTTTACATGAATACAAACCCGAACCGGGCTATACCAGCTATCCACTTGGTCAACTACTGATCGCGATGGTCGCTGCACAAAAGCGCAATGAAGCCGCAGGACTTGATCTACCACCTTATGGAGCATACGTCATGGGACGATTTTTCTTCTTCGTTTATTTCTACAAAAACCGCTATGCACAGAGTCTAGCTTACGATGCTACTCAAGAAGACATTTTCGACATATACGCCATCATCAAGAAGATGAAAGACTACATTGAAGTAAGTTTAGAGCAGATTTGAGTTCTTTCGATTAGCATCGAACGAATGTATCCGATCGGAGTTTATACATAAGTCATTGACAAAAAATCCCGATCATGGATGCACTCACTATTTTAGGTATCGCCGCAGGAATATTCACAACTGCTTCTATCATTCCACAAATCAAGAAAGCTTGGGAGACGAAAAAAGTAGATGATCTCTCCTCGCTTTGGCTGATTATCTTGATTATCGGTGTCGTCCTTTGGACTATCTATGGTGTCATCAAGAAAGACATCCCCATTATCGCTACCAATGGAGTCGCTGCCCTGCTCAATGCTGGTCTACTCATCCTCTATTTTAAATACAGAGGCGAAAATTAACAGTCATTCTAAGAAACGAAAAAGCCGCTACAAGAATACTCCTGTAGCGGCTTTGCTATATCTATGAAAGATGACTCGATTGATTATACCAATTTCAAAAATCAATTACGTATAAAAACTGATTGTTTTAAGCCTACTTTTCGTTGAAAAGCCTCGCCGACGCTAGGGCGTCTCCTACGTTTTTCGCCTCAATTAGACTCAAAACAATTTAGTTTTTATATACGCACTTCATTATTGAATTTGGTATTAGTCATCAGAATCATTCAATCTTTCTATATCGACGACGGTCGTCATGTCGTCCGGCACAACTCCATTCTGAGCGATACGCTCCTTTTCTTCTACCGGACGTGGACCGATCAACTTCTCTACATCAGACTTTAGCAACACTTCTTTCTCTAATAAATGCTTTGCCAGCACATCCAACTCTTTGCGTTTGTCTGTCAGTAATGCTTGCGCACGCTCGTATTCTTTCTCTAGCAGTTTGCGCACTTCTTCATCGATCAGCTTCGCTGTCTCATCAGAGTAAGGCTTGTTGAAGTTGTCTTGCGACATCCCGTAGAAGGAAACCTGTCCTACTTTTGGATTCATCCCAAAGACAGAAATCATACTATACGCCATCTTCGTAACTTGATCGAGATCATTCTGCGCCCCTGTCGAAATTTTTCCAAACACTACATTCTCCGCAGCTCGACCACCGAAGGTCATACAGATACGATCTAACATCGCTTCTGTGCGCGTAATGTATTCTTCTTTCGGCAAGTATTGCGCATAGCCCAAAGTCCCAATACCACGTGGCACGATGGTCACTTTCACCAAAGGAGAAGCATGCTCTAAGAACCATCCACAGATTGCATGACCAGCTTCGTGGTAAGCGATGATTTCTTTCTCAGAAGGAGAAATCAGTTTGCTTTTCTTCTCCAAACCACCGATCACCCGATCCAAAGCATGATTGAAGTCGTCCATATCGACGGACTGCTTGTTGCGACGCGCTGCTACGAGTGCTGCTTCGTTACAGACATTTGATATATCTGCTCCTGCAAAACCAGGTGTCATTTCTGCCAAAACATGAGGCTCTACACCTTCTGCGGTTTTGATATTTTTCAAGTGTACTTTGAAAATCGCTTCACGACCTTTTAAGTCAGGGCGATCTATACCAATCTGACGATCAAAACGTCCAGGACGCATCAGCGCAGTATCGAGTACATCCGGTCGGTTGGTCGCCGCCATCAGAATGACACCTTTATCTGTACTGAAACCGTCCATCTCGACGAGTAGCTGATTGAGTGTATTCTCGCGCTCATCATTGCCGCCTGTCACATTATTGCGACCACGTGCTCGACCAATAGCATCAATCTCATCGATGAAGACAATACAAGGTGCTTTTTCTCTAGCTTGCTTGAATAAGTCGCGCACTCTCGATGCACCGACACCGACAAACATTTCGACGAAATCTGAGCCAGAGATGGAGAAGAAAGGTACACCTGCTTCTCCTGCTACTGCTTTCGCCAGCAACGTTTTACCTGTACCCGGAGGGCCTACTAGCAAAACACCTTTTGGTATCTTTCCGCCTAGTGCGGTGTATTTTTTTGGATTTTTCAAGAAATCGACGACTTCCATCACTTCCTCTTTTGCCTCGTCTAGTCCAGCCACATCCTCAAAAGTGACGCTGACTTTGGCATTCTGATCGAAGAGTGTCGCTTTTGATTTTCCGATATTGAATATTTGTGCACCTGCACCACCTGCGCCACCGCCTACTCGACGCATGATAAATATCCAAATCAATACCAATAAGCCCAGTGGCAACACCCAACTCAAAATGACGCCCAGCCAATCGTACTCTCTTTTGTAATCAACATCAAACTGCTTGTCGTCTTCCAATTGGTCGATCAACACGTCTGTTTTTTCGTCAAAACGCTCCGGCGAAGAAATGGTAAAAGTAAAATCCGGTCGGCTCGAAAATCGGCTACGTGTGATGTTTTCGTAATCGCCCTGCCCTATTTTGGTATCTTTGATAAAGACCTGCGCTTGTGTGCCATTGACGACAGTCACACTTTCTACATCGCCTTGCTCTGCCATACGCTCAAACTGGCTGAATGAGATTTCTTCATTCTGCGAGTCTGAGACCATATACAGGTTCAAAACGACCAAAAAAGCGGCAATCAATATGTATATCCAGTAAGAGCCAAACCGGTTGGGTGTGCCCTTATCGTTTTTTGGATTGTCGCTATTGTTATTCATATTATTCTGTTCCATCAACCCTGTTAAACTAAAATTTGGGAAATTGTAAGTGGAGTCAACTTCCATGAAACGCTTACTTATCTAGCCAATTTACTGGCATTGATTAGCGTATTTCTTAGAAGTTGTCATTATGAACACCTTTCCGGTCGTATCGTTGGCAAATATTCGACCAAATTGTGTCACAATTCTATAAATCCTCGTATTCAGCGAATATAGCGTCGCTCCACAAGTCTTCCAACTCATAGAACTGGCGTGCGCCATCAAAGAAAATATGCACGACCGTGTAGAAATAATCAATGCATATCCACCGAGATTCTCCGCCACCTTCTACACTAGAAGGATAGACACCTGCTTCTTCTTTCAGTCGCTTTTGTACATTGTCTGTGATCGCTCGTGCTTGCACATTGGATTGTGCTTCACAGATGATGAAGAAGTCAGTGGGCGCATCATCTAACTGACGCAAGTCCAGTTTGACTAGACCTTGCCCTTTTATATCCTGAATACTGTCAATAATAATGTCATTCAAAGCGTCTGCTTTCAGCGCGCTTTTTTGTGGTTTGATCTTGATACTATTCAAATTGTGAATGGTTACTTTTGTAAATTAGAAGGATAAGCAAAAATCAATCGTGAAAGTTTACTTGTTCAGAATTCTTAATGCTTTCAACGTCATTTGAGCTTATTATATTGGCAGGCAAGAAATCGAAAACAGAATGTCTAATTTGTTCTTTTCTTACACCTAATTTTTTCATCCAAAAACACCCTTTTTGCACATAGATAACACCCTCTTTGTAGGTAAAGTTCTTCATCACTTTGACCGACTCCCTTCTACTAACGATTATGCACTTGACTTGCTGTCTCAAGGTGAAATAGTAGAAGGTACAGTGATTTCTACAGACGATCAGTATCGTGGTAGAGGACAGATGGGCAATACTTGGGAAAGTAATAGCGGTCAAAATGTCGCATTGAGCATTATACTGAAGCCCCATTTTTTGACACCTACTCAACAATTTCAGTTGAATATAGCAGTGAGTTTGGCAGTCCGTGCGACTATTGCGGCTTACTTGTCTCAGAAAGTTGACATCAAGTGGTCCAATGATATCCTGGTCGATGGTAAAAAAGTGTCCGGCACATTGATCCAAAATCAATTGAATGGTCGTCAGCTACAGTCTTCTATCATTGGCATCGGCATCAATGTCAATCAACGCCAATTTTCCCCCAATCTACCTCACGCTTCTTCTCTAGCTTTACTAGGCAATGAATTGATTGAGTTACAAGACATACGCCATCGACTTTGTCAGCAAATAGAACAGTATTACATCCGATTGAGAAATGGTCACATTGGCAACTTGAAGCAAGCCTATTTATCACACCTTTGGCAGTATCAAAAATGGGCATTGTATCGCTTACCCCATCTATTACAACCTATACATGGCAAGATTATCGGCGTTAAAGATAGCGGCGAACTCGTTATGGAACATCAAGATCATCAAGCGACTTATGGATTTAAGGAGATTTCTTTTGTAATGTCATAGATCATGAGGCATGGTTATGGGTTATGATTCATAGCTCCTACTTCAAACCTTCACGTGCGTGATAGCTGCCAGTCGCATGGGTACTTCTATATTTCGTCCGCTTTGCTGTAGCTGAATGGTCTTGTCATCTATCTTTTGCACCACAACTTCCATCTCCGGCAGTAGTCCCAAATCCCACAACTGAGCAGCAATGCGTTTGTTGCTTTGGTCGGAGAGAACTACGGCGTTTTGGTATGGTTGTAGCTGTGCCAAATGTAGTGGTGACCCAATCGGAATAGGCGAACCATGCGGATCGACCGTTGGGTAGCCCAAATGATTGTCCACTTCGTCGATCAGTTCTTCGCTGAATAAATGTTCATACCGTTCGGCTTCATCATGAATCTGATGCTCTGATAAGCCCATCTTTTCAACCTGATACGTTTCCCAAAGTCGGTGCGCACGGATCAGTCTTTCTGCTGCTATTTTTCCTTTATGTGTCAGTCGAAAACTGTTTTTGTCAAAGTAACCTTTTGAGCTTACTTGAGCGAGTTGTCGGTTGAGTATTGAGGTGTTAATGGTGAGCCGTTCTTGCAGTTTTCCTTTGGTCAATTGCTCCTTTATACTCAGTCGATAAGCTTGTTTGAGTAGATCTTCCTGCTTGATGCGTAACTGTAAGTTGCGCTTGCGCAAAGAACGAATCAGCAATCCTTTTTGGGGTGAAAAAATGACTGCTAATAAATAGAAAAATGCAGCAATCACCGCCATGACGGGCGCAGGTGTTGTATTGAATGCGACAGCGATATATAAGCCGAGCACTGCTGATACTAGTCCTGATGCTGCTGAAATCAAGATGACACGCTCTAGTCGTTTAGATAATAACAGCGCCGTCGCCGCAGGTGTGATAAGCATGGCAACCACCAAAATAATACCTACTGTCCGCAAAGAAGCCACGATGGCAAAAGCAATCATTAGCATCAAAAAATAGTGCAAAACATTGGGTGAAATACCCATCGTCTGCGCAATGACTGCCTGAAAAGTCGTCGCAAATAAATAACGATAGTAAATGGCAATGCTGATAATGACATAGATCAATACACCCAAGGTCAGGTACAAATCTTCATTAGAGACACCTAGAGGATTGCCAAATAGAAAGTCCTTTAGGTCTAGATGAACACCGGAGTTTCGATTGATAGCAGAAATACCGATAACGCCGATAGCAAACATGGTGGTAAAGACAATACCGATAGCCGCATCGTTTTTGGTGTTGACTTTTTGCTGAATCCAGGTGATAGCGACCGCCATCAATAAGGCTGCTATGACCGAACCAATAAAAAAGCTCACCGCATCATTGCCCACCAAGATAAACGCAAATACCACGCCCGGCAGGATCGCGTGCGCAATCGCATCGCCCACCAGTGCCATATTGCGCAGGACGATGAAACAACCCAAAATACCACACATCACACCCACCATAGAAGATGCTAGCAATGCCCGAGAAAAAGCAGGGATATTAGCGACTTGCTGGAATAGATCGAAGAGTTGTTCCATTAAATTTAGATAAATAGAAAACAATTGTTAGACGAATCTAAATTAAATACTTGAAAGACTCAAATAGTTCTATTCACGACTGTTGTATTTGTCTTTTTTGACGATGGCTGCACAACTACTTTACGCTTGGCGCGTTTTCAAAGCAACTTATTTCAGACTTATGGAAACCATCAATGCACAAAAACAGAAATTGCTCTCCAGCGTCAGTTTTCCGCTGCGTTTTTTAGCATTTATTTGGTTAATTCAGGTCTTTCAGTGGCTGAGCGGATATGATTTGGGCTTTTTAGGCCTACTGCCTCGTGAGATTAGTGGATTGAAAGGTATTCTTTTCGCGCCACTAGTTCACGCCGATTTTGAGCATTTGCTATCCAACAGTGTACCGCTTTTTGTTCTCAGCGTTATTATTCTCTTCTTCTATAGACGTACCGCTATTTCTGCTTTCACGATGATTTATTTTTTGACGGGACTGAGCGTTTGGATTTTTGCGCGCGAAAATGTCTTTCACATCGGCGCGAGTGGTGTGGTGTATGGTTTGGTGTCTTACGTTTTTTGGATGGGCGTTTTTCGACGGAGCATACAAGCCGTCATCTTAGCTCTGATTGTGACGATTTTGTACAGTGGGATGTTTTTAGGTGTGTTGCCGGGTCAAGAAGGCATTTCTTGGGAAAGCCATTTGATGGGTGGATTGGTTGGTATCTTTACCGCTTATTGGTTCAAAGGCGACTACGAAGCTGCTGAAATAAAGCCCGTTTATTCATGGGAAAAAGAACAATACCAACAACCTGAATCTTTCTTTTTACCACCAGATACTTTTGAAAAAACGCGCCGACAACGCCAAATTGAAGCGCAGCAGCGTCGGCAGATTGATTGGACATCGGATGATACTTCACCTAGTGAGGACAGGTTTTGGAGGAGTTGATTTGTCAAGCAACTTCGACTGATTCAACAACAGTAGCCCGATCTATAAATAGCTACAGGTTTCACGATTTGATCTTCATCTGCTTCGGAACTTAGGTACAGAATAGTACCACCATTTTTATCACCATAACCAATGATGTAATCGTCTTCTCCATCTCCGTCTAGGTCGCCTATCCAGCTGATATAGAATGGCCAATCCGCATCAAATTGTAACGGCTTAGGATTCAGTACTTGCTGCTTCCCATTCTTTTTTAAGACAAACTCCATTCTCTCTATATACTTTTGATTTCTGTTGGTCATGTATACTGGTTGTTGATAAAGTCCATATTTTTTAAGTTCAGCAGTAGACAGCGTGTCTACACTTTTATTTCCTGAGGTAATAGTTCCTTTTCTGTACTCTATACTATTGTGAATATGTTCGAAGGATAGTTGCTTTTTTGTTCCCAAAATGAAGTTCAAATTATTGTTGTCCTCTGTAGAAGTGACACACGGAAATAGCTCCGAATAGTTGCTCAGAAAAAAGCTTACTTCTACAGGTTTGACTGTATATTCGTTATCTTTTCTATAGAAGCCGTACCAATGCCAGTTTGGATTATAATTAAAGTTGTCAAAGCAATTTTCACCGACATATAGCAATGCATAATCTCTATTGAGTCCAATGGATAAATCCTCTTGACGATAACTTCCCGAGTTTTTATAATACTTACTGAGATAAGCATCAAACATATATCCTATGTAATCTTTATATTTGACTTTGCGCCAGCTACCCGCAATTGGTATTTGATAAGTAGTGGAATCATAAGACCTCCATAGTTCTTTATATCCCAATGTATCACGCCCATACCGCGTCATATTCAGTACTTCAACTTTTTCATCATAAGGTACAGCCACTAATACTTTTGAATGCAAATCGGGCTGACTTCTCATATTCAAACCTGTAGTAGAAAGCACAGAGAATAATCCCGTGTTATTGAGTGTATCATAGCGCGTTTGTGCAGATAGAATATTTATAAAAACTACTAATACAAACGCAGCACATAGGAACGTTTTGAGTAAATTAGAGATAGATCGAAGCATTTTTTTTGATATGAGTTAGTTGAAGTAATTTTACAAAAAAATTAAGATAACCCCTAATCGGTAAAAAGTCAAATTAAGTTTACTCACATCATGCCCATCCTCATCGTCATTACCGGACCTACTGCCATCGGCAAAACAGACTTAGCCATTCAGGTCGCTCGACAACTGAATACACACATCCTTTCCTGTGACAGTCGTCAGTTTTATCGAGAAATGAACATCGGGACAGCCAAACCAACACTGGAAGAGCTAGCCGCTGCACCTCATCATTTTATCAATTCGCTAAGTGTCACAGATGCCTATAGCGTAGGTGATTATGAACGAGATGCCTTGGCAAAGTTGGAATCACTTTTTCAAACTCACGAGCAAGTCATATTGACAGGCGGCTCAGGTTTATTCATCAAAGCGGTCTGTGAAGGACTAGATCGGTTTCCAGATATACCAGTAGAAGTAAGAAAAGAGATAGAAACGTGGTACGAAACAAAAGGTATTGAAGCTCTTCAAGAAGAACTACAGCAAGTCGATTCAGCATACTATTCCACCGTCGATTTAAGCAACCCACATCGTTTGATTCGAGCTTTATCAGTCTATAGAGCCAGTGGACAACCCTTTTCTAGTTTTCGACGGCAAGCAAAAGTAACGCGACCTTTTAAAATCAAATACATTTTATTGGAACGCGAACGCGAAGAGCTATACGATCGCATCAACAAAAGAGCCGACTTAATGCTTGAAATGGGGCTGGAGACAGAAGTTCGTTCGCTCCTCCCCTATCGCAACTACACCGCTTTACAAACAGTTGCTTATCAAGAGTTTTTCGACTTTTTTGATGGTAAAATAGATGATGCAGAATGTGTGCGATTGATTAAAAGAAATACCCGTCGCTACGCCAAACGACAACTCACCTGGTTTCGGCAGCAAGAACATTGGCAGCGATTTCCGGCGACAGATACCGAAGCCATTCTAACCTACATCAAAAAAGAAATAGCTTCCTAAGAACGTATTCGTCTGCACATCATATAATCTACACATCTAGCAATCAGACCATCTGCACATTCACCTCCTCACCATACTCCACCTTCGACCAATCAATCATCTCCTCAAAACCATAATTGGTCAGTCGATTGTGATAGAAATACAAAAGCGGAAAACTCTGACTAATGATCTCTCCCTGCTTGTTCATCTTCAAAGGTCGCGCCGGATGGTAGCTACCCAACCGTCGAATACCATCTTCCAATATCGCAGAAACGTCTTTCTTGATGATGTCTGATAGCTGTATATCATCCGCTTGATTCATGTCTGTGAGGATAGCTTGTAGTTGCGTCAGAATGGCTTCCAATTTGACGCGCGAAAAGACAATATCTTCATCCGGCAATCGGAGTAATCCATACAGGTCTGTAGATGCATTTTCGTGCCGCAATAAATTGAAAGCTGCAAAAGCCACCAAATGACTGGACAAAACGATATTATCTGCAAAGAAGCGATCAACGATGCGTTCGCCCAGCAAACGCGTGTACACAGATTCGCGCTGACGATCTTCATTGACTTTGCCATCTTTACAGAAGTAGTCCGCCAGATCGACCGCCTCTCCATTATTGCCGATGCTATTGCCATCTAGATCTACAAAATTGCCCACCACGTCCATCGGCTTCCCGAAAGCAACGAGAATATCATTGGAAGTAGAAAATAGCTTACTCGCAAACAGTAAGAAACGTCGGATGCTGTTGGAACGATCTTTAGCTCGTAGATAAAGTTCTTTCCCCGTTGCTCGTAGATGCTGCTCTACCAAAAACTTGGCTTCCAACACAAAGTGATACCCCAAGACCATAGGCACAACAAATATTTTTTCCTCTTTGCCTTCCATCAGATTGGCACGCTGTGCTTCCACGAGTGTCCCCAATAATCCCAACTTCAATTTGGTCTCCAAAGCTCCAGAGCGTGAGCGTGTGCCTCCTGGAAAAAAAATGGAACTGACTCCTCGCTTCGTCGATAGCATAGACATCGCTTTAAGGGTCTCTAAGTAGATCGGATTTTTTTTGCGTCGATCTACACGATACGCGCCTAAGCGATTGATGAAATAAGCGACCACGCCGGAGTTCAATAAATTAAGTCCAGCTCCGTAGGTAAAGGCAGGCATTCCGGCAATGCCATCCAGCGTGTACCCAATCAGAATGGAATCCAAATTGCTAAAGTGAGTCGGCACCACCACTACTGTTCCCTTTTTGCTGAGTTCCCTGACATGCTGTACATGACCATGCGCCTGCAAGCGATCATATAGTCGATAGCGCATGCGCCAAAATCGACCGTTGATGGCATTGAGCATACGTGAAAAAAAGTTGGTCAAGAAAGTGCGGGCAAACTGAAACGTCCCTTTGTTGAATGTGCCGACGATCTCCTCCGAATAGCGATGAATGATGTCGCGTAGTAGCCGCTCATTCGTAGACCGCGCCACCGAATCTTCTCTATCCAATGATTTTTTGATCAAATCTTTCCCTATCCCTTTCCAAAACTGTCGCTCATCCGCCGGATCGACTTTCCAAGGTTCTCTTTTAACACGAATGCGTTCCAGATATAACGTTTTGGCGATCAACTCGTCTATGTTATTCCCATATTGTCGCAGTATCTTTTGAAAGACATATTCATCTATTTCTTTGATGAATGCCTTTCGATCTTGGTGCATTTTATAAATTGGCCAATCTTCGATTTCGGGAAAGACAGGTGGATAGGTTTGTTTTCTTTTGCTCATCAAGTTAAGTGGCTTTTCTTAGGTGAGCAATGTACGGATTTCTTTTTAGGTTTTGTTTTTGGCGTTCCAGATTTGGTTTGACAAAGGTTTACCAAATTTGAGAAGCTGAAAGAATTTATAATCTACTTACAATACATTATACCTCCCCAATAAAACGATTGCTTAAATTTGCAACTTGGATACGATACGCTCATTAGATCTACCACAAACCGACAGGCTGAGTATGTCGATTTATGTAGGCGTTCTGCAAAGACAAACCCTCCTCCATTCCATTAGGAAAAAGGCGAGTATTCAAGCCAAGAAAGCACACGGTAAGGTCTATGGAAACGTTCAAAACTTCACCGCAGCGGGAAGAAAATTAGGCTTAGAAAAGATCAAATCTACATCCATTACTCACGCTAAAAAGCAGCAGATACAAGCCATTATCCGCAACTGCCAAGCCGCCAATATGAGCTATGGTGAGATTGCCGAAGCCTTGAATCAAAATAGATTTACGACCATTAGAGGCAAGCGTTTTTATAGGAATACGGTGAGGAGGTTGGCTATGTCTATGTAGCTATTCGGCTATTATTTTTACGACATATCATGGTACACGTTTATCACAAAAAATGAAGTCACGCCTAAAGCTAACAATCCACAAGAGTAGAAAAACATAAGATTATAACTACCAATTAGAACAATCGGATAAGAATAAATGAAAGGAATGAAAATTAGAGGGAAATATATCAAAGAAACATAAAAACATTTCTCTGGTAAAGATTCTACACTATTCTTAGCTATCCGACTAATTCCAAAAAAAGCAAGGAAAAGAAAGAAGCTAAGAAATATGTATGACAAGATCAAGGTAGGTAATAAAGAGACTAAATAGGTTATTTGTGAAAAAATACCACGTCTGAGGTGGTTCAATAAATCAGGACAAAAATTTAAGATAGGTTTCAAAATTTTGGTGATTCGGGTTATGCCAACATTTTTTTCCTCAAAAAGCCCTCAAAAAGAGGGGGGCTTTTT
>JBCDHX010000104.1:0-20682 GCA_038749535.1 Bacteroidota bacterium | reverse complement strand
TTGATTGACTACAAAGGGCAAATTTTATCCTGTCTTGCGTTAAATTTTTTAGCCGTAGCGCGGCTATGCCGAAAAAATTTGCCTTATTCAGAATAAAATTTGCTCCTCTTCGCCATAATCAGCTACGGCGTAACAAGTCTAATAGACAATTAAAAATTGATAATTGTCGGTTACACAGACTAACTGACTTTTCAAAAAAACGCCTGATACTTTGAAACTTACCACCTGGCAATCTTCTCCCGAACTCGCTCAACAACTCGCAACGGAAATCCTTCCTGATTACTTACCTCGCTGTCGTTGGTTTAGAAGCAAAACACGCGAGATTCAAAACTTACAAGTTCGTTTCTATCCGTCACTTCCAGATTCAGACGCTCATTTGCTAAACATCAAAGTGGAATACGCGAAAGGAGAAGACGAACAGTATATTTTACCGATTGATCTGGTGACTGATACGGCAGAAATAGAGGCACTGAAAGCACAATCCAAGATGGTAGTCATCGCCGAAGTAGAATGGGAAGGAAAAACAGCTTTCTTAGTTGATTCAATTTATCAAGCTGAATTTCGAGCTTCGCTTTTTGAAGCAATTCGAGGTGAAAGAGAAAGCAAAAACGAAAAAGTACGACTGGTCGGAGAAGCTGGAAAATTGTTAAAAGCAGCCAATATTGCTAAGCCGATTAAGTCCAAAGTGCCAAGTGCTGAACAAAGCAATACCGCCATCATCTACAATGATGAATATTTCCTTAAAATCTTCCGAAAATTAGAATATGGACTCAATCCTGACCTAGAGCTGGTGCGCTTTTTATCTGAAAAAACGGACTTTGATAACTCGCCGCGTTATGGCGGTAGTATTTTGATATATGAAGCTGAAAAAGATCCGATCATTTTGGGGATGATGCAAAACAAGATCGTTAACAAAGGTGATGCTTGGGCAACGATGTTGGAGCAATTGGAAAGGTATTACGGTCGAGTATTATACGCTGATCCAACAGTAATTCCTGAGTGCATTCAGCAGGAGCAAATCTATTTTGAAGATATTCCTAAAGACATTCAAAATCTAATCAGCCGAGCTACTTACAACCGCGTCGCGCAACTCGGTACACGCACCGCCGAAATGCATATCGCCCTAGCTTCTGATCGTGAACGAGCGGCTTTTGCACCTGTCGTTTTAGATATCAATAGTCAAAAAAAAATAAGTGCGGCACAAAAGCAATTGGCGCAACAACAGCTAGATGCACTCACTAACTTACTGCCAAAATTGTCACCTGAACAACAAGCCGAAGCGCAGCAATTATTGGACAAAAAAGACATATTACTCGCCGCTTTTGATCACTTCAAAACCACACCTATCACCGCTGAGCAAACGCGCGTTCACGGAGACTACCATTTGGGGCAAGTGCTAGACGATGGTGAAGATTTCTATATCATTGACTTTGAGGGCGAGCCACTACGTAGTATAGCTGAGCGTCGTGAGCTCAACTCACCTTTCAAAGATGTAGCGGGCATGGTGCGCTCCTTGCATTATGCTGCTTATGGCGAGTTGTATTTACATCCCGACAAATATCCGCAGATCGGAGCGATGAACTTGGAGGCTTGGGCAGCGCAGTGGTTTCACTACATGAGCCAAGCCTATCTGACGGCTTATTTTCATCGTACGAAAGGACAGGCTTTTGTTCCCAACAATAAAGAAGCGTTGGAGCAATTGCTACGTGTCTTTATTTTAGAGAAAGCGATTTATGAGGTAGGTTATGAGATGAATGCGCGTCCCGATTGGTTGAAGATACCTTTAAGAGGTGTATTATATGAACTGGAGGAATAGGTCGTTTTGTAGAGGTTAGTATTCATTGATTCACTCATGGTTGTAGGATATTCGCTATACCACTGAATTAGAAGACTTATGCAATAAGTAGACCGTTAAAAAATAAATAAGATCGTACTTTTGCGCTTCACTCATCATCGATAAGCCATGACACACATCTCAACTTCCACCTTAGCGGACAACATTCAATACCATTTGATACAAGTAGATGAAGCGAGTCGATCTCTTGCTCAGTGTACGGCGGCACAAATCAGTGCTGTCCTCAATGATTTGGCAGAACTAACCATAGCACGACAAACCTATTTGCTGCAAGCCAATCAAAAAGATCTAGATCGCATGAATGAGGCAGATCCGTTGTACGATCGGCTGTTACTCAATGAAGATCGGCTAGAAAATATCGCTTCCGACTTACGAAAAGTGGCGGCTATGCCTTCGCCTTTGGGCAAAATATTGGAAGAGCGAAAACTGCCCAATAAACTCCACATCCGTCGCATCAGTGTGCCACTCGGCATCATCGGCATCGTCTATGAATCACGCCCCAATGTCACTTTTGATGTCTTTTCATTGTGCTTCAAGTCCGGCAACGCAGCCGTATTGAAAGGCAGTCGCCACGCTCATTTTTCTAACATTGCCATCGTCGAACTCATCCACAAAGTATTGGAGAAGCACAATTTGCCTACTGCTATTTGCTACCTGATGCCTAGTGAGCGTGCAGCGTTGAAAGTCATTTTGGAAGCTGTTTCTTTGATTGACATCATCATCCCAAGAGGTGGGCGTGGATTGATTGATTTTGTGCGTGACAATGCCAAAGTGCCTGTCATCGAAACCGGAGCAGGCATTGTGCATGCGTATATAGACAAAAGTGCCGACGTGGAAAAAGCAAAAGCCATCGTCACCAATGCTAAATCCAGACGCGTCAGTGTTTGTAATGCGTTGGATACGATTTTGATTCATGAGGAACGGCTCGAAGATTTATATGATATCGTAGAAAACTTAGGTAAAACGCACCAATGTGAGATATTCGCGGATGAAAGTGCTCATACCATTTTGGAATCCAAGTATCCTTCGATATTGCTGCATCAAGCCCAAGCAGAAGACTTCGGGACTGAGTTTTTGTCGATGAAGTTGTCGATCAAAATGGTCAGAAGTGCCGATGCTGCTATTGCACACATTGCTCAGTATAGTTCTAAACATAGTGAGGCTATTATAGCGGAAGATGATGACACTATAGCTCAATTTTTGAATCAGGTCGATGCCGCTGTTGTCTATGCCAATGCGTCTACGGCTTTTACGGATGGCGCACAATTTGGGTTGGGCACAGAAATCGGGATCAGTACGCAGAAACTACACGCTAGAGGCCCGATGGCGCTGCGGGAATTGACGAGCTATAAATGGATAGTGGAAGGTGATGGACAAGTGAGAAATTAGAGGTACAGATATCAATACTTACAAAATAAAGGTGTCTGTCGAGTTTTTGAGGAACTTCTGTTCTTGTTGTTTAACTTTACTGTCTGAATTACGGGAACAACTATGAAACGCACACCTCTATTTGGACTGATTTTACTGATCTGCTGCCTCGCTTGTCAAAACAACAACAGCGACGATACCGATGATAACTTATCGGATGCTTATTTATCCGACACTTATACCAATGACGGTCGCTACCTTTGGCAAAAGCCGGAGACCGTCGTCAATCTGTTTGGAGACTTATCCAATAAAACAGTGGCAGATATAGGTGCAGGCTATGGTTTTTTTACTTTTCTACTGGCAGAAACTGCCAATAAAGTCATCGCTATCGACATCAGTGACGAAGTAACTACTTATCTTAAAAAGAACCGTCCAGAGGGATTGGAAGATAAAATAGAAGTCAGGCTGGTCTCGCCGAGTAGTCCGCAACTGAAAAGCAATGAGGCAGATGCCGTGCTACTCGTCAATACCTATATGTATCTGGATGATCGGATCGATTATCTGCAGAAAATCCATAAAGGGAGTGCCGAAGGTGCGAAAATTCTCATCACCGATTTTAAGAAAAAGCAGACTAGTGCAGGGCCAGCAACTTCCGTCCGTGTACCGCTCTACCGAGTCGAAGCAGAACTGGCACAAGCTGGATTTCGGGTCATCATGACAGATGATACTTCTTTGGAATATCAGTATATAGTTTTGGCGGAAAAGCAGTGATTCCTTAAAATCTCGTAGCATAAGGCTCAAGAAACCTAAAATCACTATGAAAATTCGATTTTTTGGCTATAGAATTAGGAAAATAAGTTTACCTTTGCAGTCCTTTTTGAAAACCTAGGTTGTCGGAAGACAAGATCATAAATAAAGTAGCATGAAACATTCAAGATTACAATAATCATTAAATTCATTAAAATGATTTTTGAATCTTGATAAGTTCCATATAACCGTCAAGGAAAAATAACATAGAGATATGAAACGTACTTATCAGCCATCGAGAAGAAAGCGTAAAAACAAACACGGATTTAGAGAGCGCATGAGCACGAAAGAAGGTCGTAAGTTATTGGCGCGTCGTAGAGCTAAAGGAAGAAAGCGTTTGACAGTCTCTGATGAGATGAGTCTCAAGTAATACCATAGCCCCAAAACCAATTCCTTTCTTTCCTTTTGCCCAAGACTATTCTGAGTTCAATAATAAATTTACTTTTTGAGTGTTTTGATTGAATACTAGCTCTGTCTCCTTAGGCTCAATTGAGCTACCATTCAATCAAAACAAGTAAATTTAGTTATTTTAGGTTTTCTTCTTTTATGGGCATCTCCGTAGAAATCAGCTTGTATCCACTCATTCCGGCTTACAAATCTACAATTCTAGACTTTCTAGATCGACTATGTGCTTACCCAGAACTCACTGTTCTGACCAATAACATGAGCACGCGCGTCTTCGGTCAGTATGATGAAGTCTTTCCTATTTTACAAAAAGAAATCAAAGCCTGTTTCGAGCAGCCGGAGACGGTGGTAGTCGTGATGAAAGTGATTGGGAAGAATCTGGAGGAATAAATAAATACTCTTGTTGATTTTTGGTCATTTTGTATTCCTTCTGTCTGCTGACTCACCAACCACTTCCCGTCGTTCTTGTTTTTCTGGCTAAACAATCAATCATTATGAAACTACTATTTCAATATTTATTCTTTACAGCTATTAGTCTGATGGCTTTCGCTTGTGATACAAGTACCAACAATGCAACTGATACCTCAGATGAAGCGGCGACAGTGATGACAAAAAGTCCCGTCGAGCAAAAGTGGGATGAGATGATGGTCATCCACGATGAGATTATGCCGGTGACAAGCAAATTAGTTAAGCAACAAAAGCAATTGACCGATGTGCCAAATGCTGAACCAACCATACAGATGCTAGCAGACGCTGAAGAAGCCATGTGGGATTGGATGAATAATTTGAAGCAGAAAGGAGCTGTGCTGGAAATGGAGGAAGCAGCAGCGATGGAATATCTAGATCAAGAACTAGCGACCATTGAAAATGTACGCGATCAGATGACAAACAGCATGGCAGCGGCAGCAGATCTGCTGGAGGAAGCGAATTAGGTATTTGTCCATTAGTCACCCGGTGAACGATTTACTCAGCTTTGAAGCTTGCTTAGCTACTTCAATTTCATTTGGAATATTCACCGGGTGACATGATGATTTTACCTCACCGTCAATTCCTTTACCTCATTATTGCCATCCAAAACAGGGAAATACATCTGCTCCACACGCACTGGATTTAAAGTATATTGCCCCGAAAATCGCGCTTCCAAACCTAGCTCAAATTCATAGCTGCCCGCTTCTAGTTTCTGACAGAAAATGGCTGTTTTCTCTTTGAAATATTCTCGATGTACTTCTGGATAGCGCCAACCATTTGGCTTTCTTTTGTAAGAACAAGCCGCAGGAATTGGAATTTCAATCATCACATAATCGGCTCTTTTTTTGACGGTCACGCGAGTTTTTAGGGTCGTTTGTTTTCCTTGCTCCAATGTTGATACTTCTCTTCCATCTTGGTACAAAGTCGTCGTGATGTCGAACAGGCTATCCGCTCGCTCAGGTTGGGGGTCAAAGTATTGCTGATAAGCAGTCAGGAATGAAAAGGAGCGTCCTGTTTTTTCGATTTTCACAGTCGATGAAGCCGGGAAAGTAGCGCGATAAGGAAATTTGGTAATGACTTGCCCATTGATGGCTAATTTGTTTTTCAAAGCTTCAAGTTCGTCGGTCTCCAACATCTCCGGTAAGATGGTATACAAAATAGTGGCAGTTTGATAGGTATTTTGCCAAACGGCTCGACCATGACGGCTACGCTGACCCAAAAACCAACGTCGGATATAGCTAAGTTCTTCCGATTTGCCTGCCGCTCTCAATATCTCATAAGCCAAGAGCGTAGATTGCTTGTTGCGATCATACCAATACGCATAGTTTTGCTCCCAATAAATGCCACCAAATGAAGTATGCCGCTGATAGTGGTATAAACTGTCTAGCGTATATTCTTGATTCAGTAATTGGCGGATTCGGGTGGTCGCCAATCGTTCGTACAAATCTAATTGGATCGTATCGTACTGCACTAGAGTCGTTTTGAAATTGAAAGGCATATCGGATTTCGCGAGTACCATCATGGCATCCAGTTGTAAGCGCGGATTGAAGTCCTCCGCATTCAACGCTAGAAATCTCAGTCCTTTCGCCAACGCTTTCGTCGGATAGTCCTCCGCCACTGCTTGCAATACTTTGGTCACATAGACACTCATCCATTCGTTTCGCTTGTTGCCGCTCCACCATCCCCAAGAACCATCCGTATTTTGCGATTTTTCGAGCCTCTTGACCATTTTGAGCACATTGGCTTCAGACTCAAACGACTTTTGGAGTTGCTCGTAGATTTTTTTCTTCATAAAGTTGGCTAATAATCGACTTGCCGTCTGTTCATTGCAGCCATAAGGATAATCCGTCAGATACGCCAGATGACGTAGCAAACTGTTGTGCGCATCTTCTTCTACATACACTTCCACCGTTCCGTTGTCTAAAGTAGGTTGGAAAATGAAAGTCGTGTCTTTGTTCAATACCCAAAAATCACCTGCGACCGCTTCTACGCCCTTTCTAAAAATCGGAATACTTCGCTTTTCTCCATCCAAGTAATTGTCCTTTGTCAAATGGTAAGTCATCTGCAAACTATCGCTCGAAAGTGGTGCTTGAATACTCGCTTTTTCCACCAATCCGTCTATCAAATCGGTAGTTGCGTTTTGAATAGGTCGGTCACCTAACTCAAATTGAGTTTGAATAGCTAAAGTGTCATTGGTATAATTGATGGCTTTTCCGATGATCTCAGTTTCGTCTCCTGCTACTAAAAAACGCGGCATCGCCAACTGCGCCATCAGAGGTTTGAAAGAGCGTGTATTGTGATAGCCTACACCAGCCCGCAGTTTTCGATCCATACCGACGACAAAGGTATTCCAGCTCGTGATGTCATCAGGATAAGTGACGGTGAAGTAAGCTTCCCCATTTTTGTCCGTCATCAAATCGGGTTGCCAAAAGGCGTGATCTTTGAAGTTGGAGCGGAGGTCTGAGCCGAGGGAGGGAGCTAAAAATAGGTCGTCGTTTGACTCATCGGCAGGTTGATTTAAGGTGAAGGCATCTTTTGTTTTTCGAGATCTATTATCAACAGAGACACCTGCTGCTTTTCCTTGAATAATATTTACAGAGACATTAGCCTGCTCTACCAATCTACTAGTACCATAACCCGTTACGACTACTTCGCTCAAAGCTAGCGTACCTTCTTCCAGATAGACATTCACTTGACGATCTGAATCGACCACTACAGACTTTGTAGCATATCCGGTGTAACTCACGACGATTTCAGGCTCATCTATTTCAAAAGGAATCAATAGCTCATAATAACCATCAAGATCGGTTACTGTACCTATTTTCGTTTCTTTTACTAGAATACCGGCTCCTATCAATGGCTCATCTTCTTCGTCAGTTATTCTACCTTCTATGACATAGCCGTATTCAGGATTTAACAAAGTAATTTGTCTATTCTCACTTAGCTTTCTTGAGCTAAATGTCGGACGACCTTCTGGAAACCATTTTTTTAGCATCTTCTCTGATCGCTCCTGCCAGTCCACCTCATTGAATCGTAAAAAGAGCAACTGATTTTTTTTGATCGTGATAGGATGCTCGATGTATTCTTCTGCTTCATTCAGTAATACAAGCGTATAGTCTCCGGTGGGCATTTTGTTGTAATAGCGCAGGCTAGGAATGAATCGCTCTATGTACTTACTTTCTTTCTTTTTAAAAGCAATGGCAAGCAATTTTTTAGGGTTGTTTTTATACTCAAAAGCGAAACTGCCACCTTTGTAGACGTTCGAGACATATTTTCCGGATAGTGAGGTGTAATTGGTATATTTAGGTGAGCGAACCGGCTTTTTTTCTTCCAAATAATAAGGTTTCAAGAGGCTCTCACCTACTTTTTTATACGCCAATTTTTTGGGCAATCCTTTCGTCCATTTGAGATAATTGGAATGATACAATCTTTCTCGATTTCTGGAAAGACTGTACTCAAAGCCCGGCTCGAATAAGAAAGTCGTCTTTAAAGTGCCTTCTTGATAAAAATGAAGCTTTTGCTCAGGTATGAATGGACCGAAGAGATGTCGCTCTGACTTTTTCGTTCCACTGCTCAACCAAGCATAGTGCATGGGCAACGTATCTTGCCATACGTATGCAGGACCGTTGTCTCTTTTGTCATTGCGTAGCATGAAGATTCTTTCATTGAGCAATTTCTTCTCTGTATCGGTCAATATTTCCGGCATGAAATAACCTCTTATCAGTTTATGTTGCCGCCATGAGTCTGCATCTATCGCTAGTTCCAGTTTCTGTCCATTTTTGAGTAAAACACTATCGATCCTATATTCAAAGTCGCGCATGCGCAGGACGATATTGTTGTAGCCTGCTCGACCTTTGAAACTATAGGGCGTACCAGCATTGGCTTCATAATAATAGACCAAATCTCTATTGCAATAGATCATAAAAACGGGTTGGGACTGCCCATCTTTGATGACATGAGGCGCGAACTGTGCGACATTTTGATAGAAGCTGTCTTGTGGTAGATATTTCGTGATGTATCCCTCTTTCGGTAGGCGCAATTGATAAAAAAGCTGATCGTCGAGTCGAAAACGTTCGATCCATTCAGCAGTCAGTGGATGTTGGCTTTCTTCGTCTGTCTTATCCATTTGATCTGCTTCAAATTCACCATATTTTTTGAGCTTTTTAGGTCTTTTATACTCGATCTCTAAGTCTGAAATATTGCCTGTAGAATTGAATCGGGCATTGATAGCTCCGGCAGTCAGATTGACATTGGCGGCATTATTTTTAGCGGCGTCTTTTACTTTTACTTTGATTTGCGCTTGTTCGCCAGGCGTGACTCGTTCAGGGGCATCTATGGCGATATTCAGTTGGTTTTTGTAATGCTGTACAGTGACTGCATCTTGAGTCGTATTGCCTCGCCAGATGTACTGATAGCGGACATGATAGACCTTATGACTGTTGTCTTTTCGTTTCCATTCAAAGATAGCATCTGTAGTCTGTCCCTCTGCAACGATTTTTTCTCCTTTACTGATCCAGTAGTTGAGTGGTAAACGATGCGGATTGAGCAATTGGATACTGATGCTGTCCATTTCGTAAGACCCGACTACTTGGACATCTGATGACGGAAAGTCGAGTCTTTTGAGCACATTACTTTGGTCGTCGATCAGCCAATAGGCATGCACATATGGATTGAGTGGAGCATGATAGGGTAGTTGTATTTCTTCACTCTTTTTGCCGTGGAAGGTTGATTCTACAAGACTGATTGTCTGTTCAGATGCTTGTCCTTTGACCAACTTCTCGACCTTGACAAATCCATCTTCCAAATCTATGATATAGTCATCCAAAAGGGCGTTGTACTCGAAGGTGTGTCGGCGTTCGTGCAGCTCGCCGTTGCTATTCTGAAAAATGGCATCTATATAAATGCTCAGATCACCTTTGGGCAGCAAACTATCCGGGAAAATGATCTGTGTGCTCCCTCTAGCATTCAGTTCTTGTTCTGTCGTCCAAAGGGTATCTGGAATGTAAGTCATCGTATCCGCGATGTTCCTGACTGCACCTCTTTTGGCGATGAGCTGTATCGAACCATCTACAATCGTCATTCCATTTTGGTCCTTACCTTCAGCGATCAAGACGACTTTTTCGCCTCTTGTATAGCTTTCTTTTGATGTTGAAAATTCATATTTGACTTCGTTCAGTTGATAGTCCTCTAGTTTGAAACTATGTCTCAAGCTGCCATTGTACCTACCATTATAAGGTGAGATGGTGATAGAATATCGCGTATCCAAAGTCAGTGAATCGGCAAGCGGAAGTTCATATAGCAGATTGCCATTTTCATCGGGTGTCAAAGCAGCATAATGTCTAAATGGTTGTCCACTTCCTCTAGACCCTTGATAGATGGTAAGAGAAATTTTTTTCGCCCAAGTCTTGCCATTTTCTTTAGCTACATACGCTTTGATTTTCAAAGTATCGCCATGTCTGTAAATGGGTTGGTCGCTGGCGATGTAGCCTTTTATTTGCTTCTTTTGAAATATTTTGATACGTCTGAATGGGTTGAGAGAAGGCCAGTAAATGTCCCAATAACCTTGACTAAGACCTCTCTTAAAGTAATAGTAAACGCGCTTGCCCATCCTGATAGGTGTCAGAACAATTCGCCCAAAACGGGTGCTGCTGAATCGCCATTTGTAGTTGTAGAGGTGTCTGTTTTCGACTTCGTAAAATAGTAGTTGTCCATTGGCTTCCACTTTTAGTCGTCCACCTTTTTTTCGCTTTTTGAGTCTAAAACTTTGAGTGGTTGCGTCGTATTTGATCTTTTTCCCATTCAGCCAAACTGTCGCATCTTCTAGCACATTTCCTAAACTATCGATTACTTGCACCGCTAGGTCTCTATCGTTATTCAGCAACTCTATATAGATGTTGGTCTTATCTAAAATGGACAATTCTAGCTCCTCTCCAACGGCTTTGGCTTGAATGTAGTAGCCAGCCGGAAGTGTTCCTAATGTATCTGATGCACCTATCAATACTTGACAATCTTCTGGTGTAAGTTCAAAGTTTTCGCTGTCGATTTTTTCCTCGTAGGCAGCATTGGATAATTTGTAGATGAGCGAAAAGTCAGAGCTTTGTGTCCATCCAAAGAGAGGCAGAAAAAACAGTGGGAGAAGGAAACGTAGATACATAACTTTTCACGGTTGGTTTTCTAGGGAACGATAATATCTTAACATTCGCTGTTTGAAGAAGCATGGCTCGAACATAATTACTTAGAAATAGAAGACATAAGTAGTGATGTAGCACTATGATGAAATTTGACAATCCCCATACTTATCCTAGAGAATTGCCCCTTTCTTAGTCCACCAAAGTCATCTGTAACCAAGAGATTTGTCAAATTGATCTGTTATTTAAAGTAAGTATGGTTAGAGTTAAGTCTCCCACTAATTGTTACATTTATTTCCAACTCATCATCGCTCCTTCAATAACAAAACAACAATGAATCATTTATTAAAAATCGGCATCGTCCAGCAAACCTGCTCTCGTGATCGGGAAGAGAATATTGAAAAAAGCATCAATGGCATCAAAAAATGTGCTGCTGAGGGTGCAGAACTGGTGGTGTTACAAGAGCTACATACAGGCGTCTATTTCTGTCAAGTAGAAGATACAGAGCAGTTTGAGCTGGCGCGACCTATACCAGGCGAAGACACCGAAATATTTAGTGCGATAGCTAAAGAAAACAATGTCATTCTGGTCAGCTCGCTATTTGAAAAGCGTGCGCCGGGCATCTATCACAATACGGCTGTTGTTTTTGAGCGAGATGGAACATTGTTAGGTACTTATCGGAAAATGCATATTCCCGATGATCCAGCCTACTATGAAAAATTCTATTTCACGCCCGGCGACAAAGGATTTACACCCATACAGACGAGTGTCGGCAAATTAGGCGTACTTGTGTGTTGGGATCAGTGGTATCCAGAAGCAGCTCGATTGATGGCATTGGCAGGTGCGGAAGTATTGATTTATCCGACGGCTATTGGCTATGAAATAACAGATACGCTAGAAGAACAAGCGCGACAACTACAGGCTTGGCAGATCAGTCAGCGCGCTCATGCCGTCGCGAATGGACTGCCAGTAGTCGCTGTAAATAGAACCGGATTTGAAGAAGACTGGAGTGGTGTGACCGGAGGCATTCAGTTTTGGGGTAATAGTTTTGTCGCTGGACCTCAAGGCGAATTACTTTATCAAGCTCCTGAAAATGAAGAAGTTACAGCTGTGGTGACTGTAGATCGGCAGCGCACGGAAGAAGTGAGACGGATTTGGCCGTTCTTTAGAGATCGGCGGATAGATGCGTATTGTGGGTTATTGGAAAGGTATTTGGATTAATTTTTGAGATGTGAGATTGTTCTTCCGCTTTGCGGTATTCACTATGAGATGTGAGACTACATATCAAGCACACAGGTTTTGCTTTTTATACTTGACCCTTTTTGAAGTAAAATATCAAAAGGGGAAACTGATTACCTGTTTCCCCTTTCTAATATGATTTGAGCTGAAAGGGTCTCATACTTCACATCTCAAAATCTCATATTTTGCTATGCTTCCACACTATTCTCCGCCACAAAAGTCTTCACCCACTCACTCGTCACAGACTTCGGTCGCTCTAGTGGCATACCCAAGGCACGCGTCCAACACAAGGCTGCCATGACACCCAGAGCACGAGATACTCCGAACAGTACTGTATAGAATGGATATTCTTTCATCCCGTAGTAGACCAAAATCGCACCAGAATGTGCATCTACATTGGGCCAAGGATTTTTGACTTTACCTAAGCTTTCCAAGATCGGTGGCACGACATCGTAGATTTTCCAGATGACATTGACGACATCAGAATCAGTGATGTTACGCTCTGCAAATGCTTTTTGCGCCATAAATCGTGGATCAGGCTGACGCAATACCGCATGACCGTAACCTGGAATTACCTTGCCTTCATTTAGCGTTTTCTGTACATAATCGGCAATTTGCTCTTTGGTCGGTTGCTGTGTTCCCAATTCATCTAGCATCTCAAACACCCACTTGATGACCTCTTGGTTCGCCAAACCGTGAAGGGGACCGGCCAAGGAACTCATACCCGCCGCATAAGACAAATAAGGATCAGCTAAAGTCGAATTGACTAGATGTGTCGTATGCGCAGAGGCGTTTCCACCTTCGTGATCGGCATGAATAGTGGTGTACAAACGCATCAAGTGTTTGAAATCTTCACCTTCTATGCCTAGCATATGGGCAAAATTCGCTGCCCAATCCAAGGACGAATCGGCTTCGATGTGGTTATTGTCATGGTAGACGCGACGATAGATATACGCCGCTACCTTTGGTAATCTCGCCACCAGATTCATCGCATCTTCGTAAGTTGCATCCCAATAATCGCTTTTGCTCATGCCTTCTGCATATCGCTGCGAGAAAACACTATCGGATTGCATAGAAGAAATAGCGATGATGAACTGCGTCATCGGATGCGTATCTACAGGCAAGCTGTCTAGCACCGATAAAGTTGATTTTGGAACATCGGCACGTTTTACCCACTCTTCGGATAGCCATTTGACGTCTTCTTCTGTCGGAATCTCACCTACCAACATCAACCAAAATAGTCCTTCCGGTAATGGTTCTTTGCTACCGTTGATTCTAGGTAGCTTTTCCCTTAGTTGTGGGATGGAATGGCCTCTAAAGCGAATACCCTCATACGCATCCAACTGCGATGTTTCCCATAGCATCATCTTGATACCGCGCGCGCCTCCTAAGACTTGCCGCAATTTTACTTCATCTACTTTTAGTTCTCCGTGTTCTTTGAGCATACCTCTCATCTCCGTGAATAAGGCTAATGCTTTCTCTTTAAATTTATGCTTGAGGGGATCTGTCATCGCTCTCTTACGTTTTTATGTATAGGAACGACTAGTACATTTTGTCGCTCCAACTGTGATTAAATGATTTTATTTCGTGTTGGCTCGGTTTAGTATGGTCGATGGCTACTGAATGGCATTCAATTCTTCCACCGCTTTTGCAATCTCGACTTTTTCTGCACCACTCGCTTTTAGTTGCTCTATTTTTCGAGTCAATTGCTCCCGCTTCTGCGCTTGTATACTTCTGTATTTGACCAATTGCTCTTCTGTCAAGATACTTTTGACACCTAGCTGAAACTGTCGATCCAAATTCAGCATCTTTCGCTCATACAATGCAGAATCATCCGCTTCCAAGACTTTCAGTTCTTGATGGTTGAATGCTTTCATTTCTACCATCTTTTGGACATGGTACTTCTGCGAGACATTCATATCATAAAGTGAAACAATGGATTTTACTTCTTGCTCTACGGTCATCTCGCTTTGCGCTTGAACACTCCAACTTAGTAGTAGTAGTCCAAATAGGACAATCAATCGGCTCATTTGTTTGTATTTTTATTTAGCTGTTAGCAAATAGCTCATGGCAGTTAGCTTTTCAGCATATAGTGATAGTTCAGCTTCTGATCTTAGAGCTTGTTGGAAGTTTAATAATTGGGCTACAAACGGCTAATTTTTTGCCTCAAATACCAAATCCCCAACAAACTCTTAACGAAAATCACAGCCCTAATTCTTTACAAAAAATCCTATTCGCAGAAAGCAATCTAGCTCATCGCTCTTCCTAATACTCAAAACTCATTTGCTCCGCTGGATAACCAAACAGGCTCTTTTCTTTGATGGCTTTGGCGACACGCTTGGGTACATATTTTTCCCAACCCTTTTCGTCATTCCGAATCATCAGGAAAACACGATTGGAGAAAATATGCAGAATATCTTCATTAAATTGCTCAATATCAACAACTTGCCCATTATCCAATAAGTGCTTGTATAAGAATTTAACGCCTTCCGGTACTGGCAAATTGGGGGCATTCATCAATTCTGCACTTCCTTCTTGCATGAATGGATATACGTAGAAACGCACGTGTTTTTTGAAAATTTTGCCGAAGACAGAAAGTAATTCGCCTTCTAGATGCTGATAGTACTTTTCAGTAATCATTTCTAGCAGTTCTCGCGCACCGATCACGATTCCTAGATTGGGCACTTTATATTCTGCCAGATAACGAATGAGGTAGTGGTATTCCTCGGATTCAGAGATGATCGTCGTCTGCCCTAATTCGCACAACAGTTTAGCACGGTCCAAAAAGTCGATTTCATCTATCTTTCCATCTTCCCCTCTCAGATTGTCTAGCGTGATTTCTGTCAGCACAAACGATTTATTGGCGTCTACTTTTGGTTCTTTCCGAAACTGATCGAAACTCTTCTGAATCATGTCCATATTGACCAAAGTCGGCGGACGAAAACTACCTCTGACGACCAATACATTTTTGCGATACAAAAACTCCGAAGCGTGTACACCATGACCTTCTGGTCCGAACATGGTCACTTCTGTCAACTTGTGTTCTACCAATTTCAGACAAATCCAGCGATTGTCGACTTGCTCAAAGTCAGGTCCTGAAAGTCGCATCATATCTACTGCTACTCGCCCTCTGATGCCATCGACGAGCGACTCTATCATCCATTCAGGATTTTCATAATAACGAGCACAAGCATAGACCATATTGACACCTAAGATACCGATGGCTTGCTGCTGCAACTGATTGTCGTTGTCCAGCATTCGGACGTGTACAACCAAGTCGTTCGGCTCGCCGTCCGGATGCAACTGAAACCGAACCCCCAACCAGCCACTACCTTTAATGGTTTTGGTGTAGTTGATGGCAGAAATGGTATCCGAAAAAACGAAGAAATTGGTGTCCGGTCGCTCCAGATTTAGTCGCCCGATCAGTAAATCGTATTCATGATCTAGCATTCGGTACAAGCGGGCTTCACAGACGTAGCGACCACTTGGCTCAGGTCCATAGATGCTATCCGAATAGACTTTATCATAAGCAGACATTGTCTTTGCGATCGTCCCAGCAGCCGCACCTACTTGAAAGAAATGACGCGCCACTTCTTGTCCCGCTCCTATCTCAGAAAACGTCCCGTAGATCCGATCATTGAGATTGATCTCCAGTGCTTTTTGTTCCGTCTCTAAAATTTGTCGTTGCATGAAATGTGCTTGAATTGAGCATCTGCTGAAGGTGTCGCAAAATAAACCAAATCAGCTCATTGTCCAAGAGCTCAGTTAGATTTAAGTAGTAATTATGAGCCTATTGACGATTCTCTTTAGAATTGAACCAGATTGCTGTAGAATTGATCGGTTTTTGAATGCAAACAGCCGCTTTCGTCCTTGCGATGAAAACGGCTGTTTGTTGAGTATCTTAAATGACGAATGATTTAAATCCTTCGCTTCTGTTATGCTTACCGAGCTTTGATTTTATCGCCCATCACCTCTCTTAATTCGGCAAAGGCTGAGTCGCATTCACATATCCTCCAAACAGCCCTTCATACTTTTGTAGCAAAGCTTCGTCCCCGATCTGCTGACTCAAGGTCATGATACCATTGACAGCAGAAAGCGTCATGTTGTAGTCTTGCTCAAAACTACCAGCACCTTGTAGATCATTGGCATCCAAAGACTCAAAGAAAGTGAGCTTTTCACTCATCTCATTGGCTAGGATTTCCAAATGAATTTTGGCTTTATCATTGGCATCCGCTTGGACATATTTTTCGATGAAGTAAACCGAATTGATGTCATACGGGAAATTCATGTGTGGGAACGCCTCGAAGTATTGATCGACCATGTCGACTGCTTTTGCATTGTCGCCTTTATTGATGAAGTCGCCAGCTGTACGTAGCATCACCAAACGATGACTTTGTACACTCGGCATATAACTTCTATCAACGAACAAATCTTCATTGTCAAAATTTCCCCAACGGAAGTAACGCTCATCGTCCTTACCAGACTTCATGATATTCTCATAGACCTTATCAGAGGCGACTCGACCGCTTCCAATGACACTATACAAAGGATCGCTAGTCGATTTGATGGGCACTAGCTTCAACGCCAATCCTTCTAGCTGCATATAGTCTTGCAAGCCCATCATTTTGCCCGGCTGACAAGTGACGGCGAAGTAGATCGGACGCTTGTAGGCATTGGTCGCGATGATGTCCAAAATCGCCAACTCATCCTTAATCAAATTCGATTTATTGATCGCAAATGGCACACGATCTACGATATTAGCAGTATCTGCCTGTGTGACAATACCACTATTGATCGCCTCTTGCTTATTGACTGGAATGAATACATTTTTGGTACTGAAAAAGCTATCAAACTTCCTGCCTTGAGCGGAGAATGGATGATCTTCTCCGATGAAATTGACGAAGCTTTTCAAATTCATCGGTGCATCATTGCCGCTTGCCATTGGGCGATAGTAAGTGATGACGCGCTTGCTACCACGATAGGCTTCTCTAGGAATGGTCATGTCGATAGCCGGAGACTCATTGACTTTGCGACGCAACTGATCGATATACCAATCTACAGCAATCAAACTCAAATTGACGACGCGCACATCTGTCCGTATACCTTCTACTTCCTGAGCGTACCAAAGTGGATAAGTATCATTGTCACCGTACGTAAAAATGATGGCATTTTCGTCGACTGAGTTCAGGAAATTGGAAGCATAGTCACGTGCGCCAGTGTGTTCCTTTCGACCATGATCATCAAAATTTTGTGTCAGCATCAAAAGTGGTGCGACAGCTACTAGACCTGCGCCTAGCATGGCACTCACGGGCGAACTCAAACTCGCTCGTTCTCTAAATATTTCGTACAAAGCAGGCACTGCCAGACCTATCCAAATACAATAGGTAAAGAACGACCCTGCCAACACGTAGTCTCGCTCTCGCGGTTCGTTCGGCGGTTGATTGGAGTAAATAATAATCCCAATTCCGGTAATGATAAATAGTGCCAGCAATGCCAAAGCATCATTATTTCGCTTACGGAAATGGAAGATCAACCCCAGCAAACCAAATAGAAACGGCAACATATAGTAGCGATTGCGCCCTTCATTTTCGCGCATAGAAGTCGGCAGTTCACTCATTTCATGGAGACGCGCTTCGTCTACAAAACCGATGCCCGATGACCAGTTGCCCTGAGTGATGTCCCAGTTATAATAGCCTTGCTCTGCATTTTGTCGTCCAGAAAAGTTCCAGAAGAAGTATCGCCAATACATCCATCCGATTTGATATTTGACAGTGAACATGATGTTGTCAAATAGCGTCGGAGAAGTGCGAGTTGTCCCCCAGGCATTTCTCATCCAAGCTTGATACAGCTGTGGACGACTCTGCGTATTGTCTTGCATCCGAGGGAAGAAATGCTTGTCGGACGCACGATATTTCAGCTGTACTTTTTGGTCGACGACTTCGTAGCGATCACCGACCAGTCCGTAGCGATCTGTCGTCTCAGAATCGTAAGCTTGTGCATCAAAGTCCGGCCCATTCAACAAAGCACGTTCACCATATTGCTCCCGGTTGATGTAAGGAATCAAGCGCATCGCATCACTAGGCGCGTTCATGTTGATCGGCGTATTGGCATTGGCGCGGATAACGACGACACCGATGGTTGAATAACCAATGATTGCCATCGTCATGGCTACGAGCAACTTTTGCAAACGCGCATTGCTCTGTTTGTGGGCAAAGTATAAGCTACCTGCGATGACACCAGCTACAATCAAGAATGTCGGAATCAGACCAGAATGAACCGGCAGCCCCATACTATTGACTGTCATCAACTCCATGGCTGACCATAGTTTTGGAATACCGACAATGATAAAGGTTTGGATAAAAACAATAAATAGTACTCCAATACCAGCTGCCGCCAACATACCCAAAAAGGACGTTTCTTTATATCTTTTGAAGTAATAAAATAATGCCAAAGCTGGGAACGTCAGCAAACTCAATAAGTGAACACCAATAGATAATCCTGCTGCGTAAACGGCAAAAATCAACCAGCGATCTGTTCTAGGACCGTCCGGCAAACTATACCATTTTACCACCGACCAAAGCGTCAGAGCTGTGAAAAAAGTGGACATCGCATAGACCTCACCTTCTACTGCCGAAAACCAAACAGAAGAGGTGAACGCCGTGCTCAATCCGGCTACCAAACCTGCACCGGACAACGCCAATGTCTGACCGCTATCCAATTCGCCTTCGCGCTGCGTAAATGCCAATTTGCCCAACATAATCGTAATCCACGCCACAAATGCTGCAGCAAATGCTGTACATATACCCGACATCAAGTTGACGGAAAAGGCGATGTCCTCCGGATTGTCAGAGAAGACTTCTGCGACCAGCGTAAACACCCGCCCGACGAGGACAAACAAAGGCGCACCCGGCGGGTGGACTACTTGCAACTTATACGCGCCAGTAATGAACTCCCCACAGTCCCACAAACTCCCTGTGCGTTCTGCCGACATAAAAAAGACCACAAAAGCAATAGCAAAAACTATCCAGCCTGTGATCGTATGTTGTGATTTTAATGATTTCATGTATGCTTATTGAATTTCATCAAGAGGTTGAGTAATGTGAAATAAATAAATTTATATTGTTGAGAAATAGTCGAATAGGAAACGTATTGTAAATAGTAGCCTTTCGGCTATTTTTCAACACTGAGAATATAATTTTTTTATTGAACTCAGACTAAAGCGTGCAAAAGTAAGGAAAAAATGAGAAGGCTTTAGTTTGTACCTTTATTGTATCTGCTCAGATGTTTGTAAAATGAAAATAGATTTACTTGATCGTAAAAATCAAGTAAATCGGTGAGCATCCGCTATCCGCCGAGTGCGTGTTCCGAAGCCCCACATCTATTTGTCGACACTGCGGTAGTGTCTGAAATGGCGTGGCTTTTGACCGAAACTCAAAAGGCATGACAATTTAGAGCAGATGGAGGAAAACGGAAGCAGCGAAATGAACTGACCCAAAAACAGTTCATTTTGATGAAGGTGTGCTTAGCTGACCTATTTGAATGTATCGCTTGGAAATGGCTTAAAGGTAGGAATGAGCCGACTGAACGAAATATAATGAAGTTGAGTCGGAGTCTGCAAGACCGAGCGAAAATAGCGAGTCATGTATGGCTTGACCCGATAGGGGAAGCTCCGAAAAAACAAAGAAAAAAATTATAGCCTATCGAGTAACTACTATTTTCTGTTTACCTATGCTTTTACCGCCTTGAATCACTTCTACTATGTATACTCCTTTTGAAAGATTAGAGAGATCAAAAGAAGTCTGCCCTGAAAAATGCGCTACTTGCCCTCCAACTAAAGAGTAGAAATGCACTTGAGTATCAGATATGGATGTGCTTTCATCTAATTGCAATTCTAAAAAACCATTGGTAGGGTTGGGAGAAAAGGTGATTGTAGATGAAAGCTTACTTTGCCAAACAGAAGTTGAAATATTAGCATTGATAGCAGGACGATCATAAATATAATGTGGAAAGATATCAAGCTCCCTGACCGAGTTTATACAAATATCGTTGATCTCTCGATGAGGGGAACGAATTTGTATATATATTGAATCATTTACAGATTCAGTAACTCCTCGTTTCAAATTGAAGGACTGATAGTAAGTATTACTTTGGCTATTTGGAAGCAAAAGCGTATATGCTTTTAACTGATAGAGGTCTTGACAAGAACCGTAATAGAAAGCTACTTGCAAAGTATCGAATAAAGCAAATAAGTCATAAGAAAGCATTTTTAACATGCTTGTATCTAGGGGAGCTAACTTGTGAGGTGGTTCAATAAATCAGGACAAAAATTTAAGATAGGTTTCAAAATTTTGGTGATTCGGGTTATGCCAACATTTTTTTCCTCAAAAAGCCCTCAAAAAGAGGGGGGCTTTT
>JBCDHX010000103.1:0-20723 GCA_038749535.1 Bacteroidota bacterium | reverse complement strand
TTTTTTATTTGATTAAATATCATACAATTAATTAAACTAAAGGTCAAAAATGTCTATTTTACGATTATCCTCTTAGTAACTGACACTGTTCTGACAACAATGTAAGTGATAGCAACGATACCGATGAGAAATTTAGAACAATACGGAACATTAAATGGTGAAGAAGCAACGGAGTTGATCAGAAATCTTAATGGACAACCGTTGGTACTTTCTTTTGCTGCGAGCTGGGCTGGGATGTCAGAAGTGATGGATAATTATTTTCGAGAGCTAGCATTGAAATACTCCGGGAAGGTGAGATTTGCGCGTGTGGACGTTGATAAATCCAAACAATTTGCCAATAGTTATGGTATCCGAAAAGTACCTACCTTTATCATTTTCTACGAGGGAGAAATCACAGATCATTTTGAAGGTGCCGTATCTAGGACGACTATAATTGACACGATCAATACATTGATATGACCCTAGTTTTACCCAAAACTAAAAGCTTTTACAGTATTGTTCCGATCTTTCAAAAGTAATAGAAACTTTAACAAAAAATAACTAAATATCAGTAATCTAAGTTATTTTTGTTCTGTTATATGTGTGTCTTTGGATTGATATTATAAAAGCAATCCAAGTCACTTAGACCAATACACATCTCTTCCCCCTATATTACGGGGTTTTACAGAATTCAGTCATACCGAACAAATTTGATGATATATCAGTATTTGTCGAGATTATTATTTTATCGATTTATTTTCAGTAAAGTAATCTTTTGGCTTTATGAGTTATTGTGCAAGCTTTTTAAGTTGCGCCTGCTCATAGTTGGTATTTACACAATCAGATTTATAGGTTAAGTTTAATGCGCTTTCAAGTAGTCATCATGTCTACTAGACGAGCGTACCTTTTTATCATTAAATTGCTGAATAGATGAAAAAGCCCACTCAACAGTGGATGGTAGATGACTTTTTGTCGGTGTTCAACTTCATAGACCAACCAACATTTCTGTTTACCAAGGACTACGATGTTCGATATGTCAACAGAGCCTTAGCAGATATGCTTAATTTGACCCATCCCGAAATCGCTATGACGCATATCGGTGAGCAACTCAACAATGCAAACCATAGTTTGCTGAAAAATTTTTGGATCGATCAGGAGACTCATGCTGAGCTGGAAAATATCTTTACGGATGATAACTATATCGTCCAATTGATGAAAGTCAGCGATAACTATGCAATAGGTGTCTTTCGCGTACGCTCCGAGACTGTCAATCGGCTACAAAAGGACTATTCTTATTTGCTGAGAGAAGCTAACAATTCCCACAATTTCAGACAGATCATTAGTGGCAATGAGCAGTATATCAATATGCTCAAACAGCTTGTAAAAGTAGCCGATACAGATACTACTGTTTTGATACATGGAGAGACTGGAACTGGTAAAGAACTATTGGCACGTGCTGTCTACAACATGAGTAGTCGTAATGATCGCCCGCTCGTCAAATTCAATTGTGCCTCTGTGGCATCTGATATGGTCGAGCGCGAGCTATTCGGCTTTGAAGCAGGTGCTTTCGTCGGTGCTCATGATCGGCAGTTGGGATTGTTCGAGCTCGCTATTGGCGGAACACTCTTTTTGGACGAAATCGCAGAATTGCCACTGCCTGTACAGTCCAAGTTGCTGAATGTACTGCAAGAAGGTCAATTCAAACGAGTGGGCGGCTCTAAAACGATACAGACGGATATACGCATCATCGCTTCTACCAATAGAAACATGGAGCAGATGATAGCAGATGGTGATTTTAGAAAAGACCTCTTCTTCCGACTCAATGTTTTTCCGCTTTACAATCCACCACTTCGAGAGCGCAGGAGCGATATTCCGCTTCTCGTCAATCACTTCCGTAAAAAGTATGCTGCTAGAGCTGGCAAACGCATCAACCGCGTTTCAGACAAAGAAATACGGCAACTGATGTTTTATGATTTTCCAGGCAATGTACGAGAGTTGGAAAATATGATTGAGCGCGCTGTTATACTGACAGATGATAAAAAACTGAATCTAGCAGCCGTCGTACCAGAGTTGATTTTCGATCAAGAAGAAGAAGATCAGAACAATCGCTTTTCTACTTTCGAGGAAATGCAGCGACAACATATCCTGCTAGCATTGGAGAAAGCGCAGTGGCGTGTTTCCGGTAAATATAGCGCGTCTACGCTCTTGGATCTAAATCCAAAAACCTTGGCTTCTAAGATGCGCAAATTGAAAATCAATCGTAAAGATTTTCTAGATGACCAACGAATAACATAACAAAACGAACACGTACAAGTGGTGAGTGTTTCTTGTGTATTACATAAATAAAGAGTGAATCCATAAAATTCACTCTTTTGTATATGTGTACTTTATTTAATACATAAGCATTGTATAAAGTCAAATTATGTACTGATTGCCTTGTTTTATAAATTAGCTTTGCTATATTCGTGGCTCTGAAGTAAAATGGTTTTGTACAAAAAGACTGCATGAGTGTTCTCGTAAGCCGGCAGTCACTCATCACCGTACTATGACGATCAAAAGAAATTGTTACCAAATTTTATTAGAAGATCGCTTCAATGACGTCATCATTTCGTCAGAAAAAGGGTATCATCTAGTCGCATTCAATAACGAAGAGTATGCGCTCAATAAAGTCTATGACGATATTCTAGAGGAGGTCGCTAATCAATTTAAAGAGGATATGAAATGCCACCGAGTTGATAGTTCTGCCTCTAAAAATTTAGTAAGCGAACTGGGCATCAATAGCATACCGATTGTATACATTTATAAGCGTGGAAAAGTATTGAAAACGCTCGTCGGTATTTACTCCAAAGTCTATCTAACAAAGACTATTGCGAAAATTATTAAGTCAAGGTAACTAGCCTTTTTGCTCTAGTTATTTCAGTCCATTCTCTCTACTTTTCTACTTCTTCTAATAGACTGTAATTAATTGATATACAGTATATTAAGGATTTATTGTTACACGATGAATTCTGGTTTACTTGTACGCCTATTTTACAAAGATTATTTACTTCCTTTCTCTTCTACTCCATTTTTTCTATCGCACACATCGACCATTTTCTTGTTCTATTATCGAAACGGGCTTGCTGGAAAGTGAGTCTGTGAGTATGAAATTAAAACCTATTACTAGAACAATTAAATTGTAAAAGAGAAATGAAGTATTCATTATTATTCATCCTAGGTCTGATGTTTTCTTTCGCCACATTCACGGCTTGTGAAGAGTCGACTGCTGAAGAAGTAGAAGATAGCATGGAAAATGCAGGTGACGATATATCAGATGCTTTCCGAACAGAAAGTGAAGAGCTGAAAAATGACATGGCAGACTTGCGCGACGACATCGACGCACGGTTGGCTGAGCTTAACAACGATCTAGAAAATGCTTCTGATGACGCTAAGGCAGACATCAACGAAGAAATTGAAGGTTTGAAAGAGGCACGCAACAATGTCGATAGAGAGATGAACCGTATCGGTGACAACATCGCAGATGGTTGGGACAACTTCAAGCGTGATGCGAGAAGCACGATGGATGAGATCCGCGCCGAACTGGATGAAATAGATGGCTAATTGATTGGCTATTGTTATCAAAAAAAGAATGATTCGAAGTGGCTGTATTACAATTATGCAGCCATTTCCACTTTTAAAATTGAAGACAATGATACGAGAAGGAACAGAAGTAAAATGGAAGTGGGGCAATGGCACTGCCACAGGAAAAGTGCAAGAAACCTACAAAGAAAAGGTAGTCAAAACGATCTCTGGTCAGAAAGTGACTCGAAATGGTAGTGACGACGATAAGGCTTTGTACATAGAGCAGGAAGACGGTGGCAAAGTGCTAAAGCTGGAGAGCGAAGTAGAACGCGCTGACAGTTAGAGTTATGTTGCCTATATCCACACCCGATTTTTAGAACAGTAAAAAAGAAATACACCATGGCGACGATCAACCCGGAAGTCATCAATATCCATCATGATACGAAAGAGCGAAAGCTATTTTTTGTACAGAAAGGAGCGGATATTCAAGATGCAAGACTAGAATATAAATTGCACATAGATGCGCAACCAAATGTGGTTGAATTTACGCATACGTATGTACCGGAGACCATTCAAGGTATTGGATTTGCACAAGAATTGGCACACGAAGGGATGCGATTTGCGAGAGCGAATGGCTATCAAGTAAAGTCAAGTTGTGATTTCGTAACTACCTTTTTGAATGACAACCCGCAGTATAATCAACTGAAAATTTAACATATCTCAAAAAACTATATTAATCAAATTTTTTAATCATAAAAGATAAAGACGATGAGTGCATTTGCAGATAAAGTGAAAGGAAATTGGAATCAGGTAAAGGGTCAGCTAAAACAAAAGTATGGAAATTTGACTGATGATGATTTGGCTTACGAAGAAGGAAAAGAGGACGAGATGCTAGGTAGAATCCAGGAGAAGACCGGAGAAAGCAAGCAATCTATCAAAAACTGGATAGATAGTCTATAAAAAATCCAATAACCTCAGAAAAGTAGGCTCACCAGTTAAGTCAAGCTAGCTAATAGCATTGATGACAGCTAGTGGTCTACGCGACCAATTTACATTGTATTTAGTAACGAAAAAGATTTACGACATGAACCACAGTGAAATGACGAGCGCATTGAATGATTTATTGACCCGCAGTTATGATGCGGTCAAAGGATACGAAGAAGCTGCTAACGAAGTCAACCATTTGCAACTTCGTCAGTGGATGCATAATAATGCAGAAAATAGAAAGACTTTTATTTCAGAGTTAGAAAATCAGATTAAGAATCTTGGTGGAACGCCGGATCGAGGATCGAGTTTTTTGTCCTCGCTACACCGGATTTGGATAGAATATAAAGCCAATATTACCGATGGCGATGAAGCCGTGTTGGAAGAATGTATTAGAGGAGAAGAACGTGCGGTAGAAGACTACGACAAGGTATTGAACAATGTCACATTCGACACAAGTATCAATTCCATACTCACTCGACAGCGCAACGATATTAAAGAATCTCTGAATTCTCTGAGAGCTATTGAGTCGACGCTAGCCGTTACTCAGTAGTATTTATTGGTCTAACTTTTTTGGGGTTTCTGGTAACGGAAACCCCAATTTTCATCATCAAATATTTCATAAATATTAAGCCATGGCAAATAATGAGCAAACCCGAATGCCGGAAGAGCAAATTACCATCTACTATAATCCGGAGATCAATAAGCATAAGAAAACAGTCGCACACGCCAAAAGTATAGACGAAGTGTTGGCAATTCCTTTTGAGAGTATGCCGGAAGCTTATATGATTTGGACGAATATATGGGACAGCATCAAGAATCAGCCTGAGGCTATTTTTGATAAAAATCACCCAAAGTATGATGAGATCATCAAAGGACAAATCAGCAATTTTGAGGACTGGCGCAAAATCGTCCTGCATAACAGAGATATGATCGTAGCACCCATCGCTATCAGAGGCGAAGATGTCGTCATCTGTGAGCGACAAACCGAAATTTATCAATTGATGGAAGTGGCGAAGTAAGTTCTACACGACATACGACGAAACACTTCAACTACCAAAAACAAATAGACCTGTTTATCTTTGCGGATGAGCAGGTCTATTTTTGTTGGTAGACCTTCCTTTTTCACTAAAGAAAGACACCACCTTGAGCAAAGCAGCCATCAGCCACCTTTTCATCTATCCTGTTAAGTCAACATTTCGCATTTCATTGACAGTTAGCGAAGTGAACAATAAAGGCTTCAAAAACGATAGAATTTTCGCCATCCTCAATCGGCAAAGACAAATCATCACTGCTCGTGAGCATCCACAACTGTTTGCCATCAAAACAAGATTAGACAATGACAAATTGATCTTTCAGACCGACGCTGATACAGCTATTGAGTATCCGATCGCGCAGCAGGGAACAGCACAAAATGCCATTCTTTTCAATAGTTCGATTCATGTAGAAACCATACAACACAAAGTTAATAACTGGCTGTCTGATGTTCTCGGCGAGTCGGTGCAGTTGGTGCGAATGAGTGAAGCGCAACACAGATCAATCAAACCCAAATACAACGGCAAGGCAGGCGATTACATTCAGTTTCAGGACGCTGCGCCCATTCATTTACTATCTACTTCCTCTCTCCGTGCCCTCAACGAAAAACTAGATCAACCCGTCAGTATTCATCACTTTCGCCCCAATATAGTTGTCGAAGGGAGTGAAGCTTTTGCAGAAGACCATTGGAAACAAGTTATCATAGGCGAATGCGCTTTTGATGTAGCCGTCAAGACAGCTCGATGTACTATGACCACCATTCATCCCGAAACGCAAACCATCCATCATCAGCAAGAACCGCTGAGAACATTATCGACGTTCAGAAGAACAGACAAAAGCGTCAATTTTGGTATTTATCTGATTCCGAGGCAGTCGGGGTGGGTAGAAGTAGGCGACTCAGTGAGGGTAGTACTTTAAAGATACTTTTGGGTCATCGCAATGAAAATGAGTACTTTTGTAAAATACATTTATGAAACTCTTTGACAAAACGACCTCCCAATATGAACCTAACTACTCGCCGATCGACTGCGCTACTTGGTGGACTGACTTACTTAGCATTGGCGCTTCTAGCACTCATCTATTTCAAGGAGCGTACTGCTTTTTTGGATGTGTCCTATCGTATTTTTCAAATTACTTTTACAGGTGAAGTGGCTATTCAAGCCAATCGCTTTGGAGAGCTCATGACACAGTGGATTCCACTGGTAGGAACTAAGCTGGAATTGCCATTGAGCACATTGGGAAAACTATATTCGGTAGGTGTGATTGGCTATTTCTTTGTGTTGTTTCTAGTTTGTTTGCATCTACTCAAACAACCAAATTTCGCTCTAACTCTCGTTTTATTCAATGTCTTCATCGTTTCCTATACTTTCTTCTGGATGCAAATAGAACTGGCGCAAGGAATCGCGTTCACAATCTTGTTTTTTGCCTGGCTAAAGGACAAAGGACAAAGGACAAAGGATTATTTTATGGCAGGTTGTTCTCTACCTCCTATTCCTGCGTGTGCTCATTTACTTTCATCCGCTGTTACCGTTCGTTATCTTATTCTGTACTTGCTTTTTCCTCTTCAAAAATAACTTAAAAGCTCGTTTTGATAGACGTGTATTACAGTTTACAGGTATATGGGTAGTGATCGAATATATGCTCAAAAGTACCTTACTCAAAGAGGCATCCTACGACTCGACAGCTGTGCTTGCCATCAAAAACTTCAGTAAAATATTTCCAGACTACTGGTCTATTCCTTCCAATAAAGACTTTATCAGTTGGTGTGCGACTGATTACTATTTACTGCCCATCGGACTTGCTGGAATAGCTGTGGTCTACGTTCGTCAGAAGCGATGGAAAAAGCTAGCTTATGTTTATGGCGCTTTCTTCGCTTATTTATTGCTCATCAATGTTTCCTTGTATCAAGGCTTTCCTCAGTTTCATATTGAAAGCTACTATTTACCTTTGAGTATTGTCGTTATCATTCCTCTGGTTTTCGATGTACTACCGACCATCAAAAATAAGTCTGTCCTACTTGTGCTGCTTGCTCTGGTACTAAGTATTAGGGTGGTTCATATCTGGAATCGGCATGAGTTGTACACAGCGCGCGTATAATGGCAAGAACAGGTTATAGAATTGACGAATGACGATCAATTTCGAAAAATCATTATTCCTGAAAGTAGTGCACCCATGGATACGCTGCTTCAAAGTTGGGGTTCAGGATTAGAGTTTTGGTTGTTGTCCATGTATAAAGATCCCACCAATCCTAGAAATATCATGGTCACCAAAAACATCGACAAGTTCAAAGACAAGATGACATTCACCGATCAGTTTTTGTACGAATGGCAGAATATCAGATATCAAGACTTACCAAAGCATTATTTCCCTTTTCGAGATAGTACGTTTTTTGTAGTAAAGGAAAATCTGAATCGGTGAAATACTTTCAGGAGAGATGGTTGTCTCAAACTGCCCATCGAATAGTAGCTAGACCTGTTTCTCCATCTTGTAGCGCAATGGTTTCTACTTTTACGGTTGTACCTACAAAATGCAGATGAAGTTCGTAGAAGAAAAAAATGGGCTCAACAATCTCCACCAAACCCAGTTGAAACCATACACTCACTCTACACTCCATTACCCATTTCCTCTTATCAATAAAAAGCATATATTCGATTTTAACATCTATTGAACTCACATTCCGTATACAATAAGTGTTCACCTTCAAATAGTCATTTTTTGATCGTTACCATCGCTGTATGAAATTTGTCTACACTTGTCTGTTCTCACTACTATTCGGCAGTTGGCTGATGGGGCAAGTAGCACCCATTATCGAATGGGAGCGGGCAATGGGTGGCAGCAGTTGGGAAGAAATGCACACCTTAATCATATGTAGCGATGGCGGTATTTTGGTAGCTGCTATCACTCAGTCCGACAACGATGGCGACATCCTAGAAGAAAAAATGGGTGACTGGGACTATTGGCTCATCAAGCTAGATGCTCAAGGCAACGAACTTTGGCAACATCGTTATGGCGGCAACAAAGCAGATCGAATCTGGGTAGGACAAGAGACCAAAGATGGTGGTTTCCTTATAGGAGGCGAGTCGCGCTCCGATGTAGGAAATGACAAATCAGAACCAAGCCGTGGCGATTGGGACTTCTGGCTTATTAAATTAGATGCAAAAGGGAACTTGCTTTGGGATAAGACACTAGGCGGCAGCGGATGGGATGCTATTCGCGGTGATATTTTGGAAACAGATGATGGTGGTTACCTACTGGCAGGCGTCTCTGATTCAGATGCAGGAATGGACAAAAGCGAGGACTGTCGCGGACTGTGGGATTATTGGGTGGTGAAGTTAGCCGCCGATGGCGAAAAAGAGTGGGACAGAACTTACGGCGGCGATCAGCGTGAACTCATGCAAGCCGTGCTACCGATGCCCGACGGCGGTTTCTTACTGGGTGGCGAATCACGCTCCGGCGTCAGTGGCGACAAAGATGACTTTCTGAGAGGCTTGAATGATTATTGGGTGGTCCGAATAGATGCGCAGGGGGAAATGCTCTGGCAAAAAACGATAGGCGGCAACTGGGACGAAGCTATTTTTGATATGGTTGCTTTAGGGAACACCATTTATTTGGCAGGCTTTTCTGGTTCGGCGATGACCTTTGACAAGACCGTTCCTTCTTATGGCAGTATCGACTATTGGGTGGTGGCTATCGACAGAGATGGCAACAAACTATGGGACAAAAACTATGGTGGCAATGGACAAGACAATGCCTACGACATCCGCATCAATGAAGCTGGAAATCTGATCGTCGCTGGCATCTCCAACTCACCTGCCAATGGCTCAAAACAAGCCGATTCCAAAGGTACAGTTGACTTTTGGGTAGTCTATCTGACACCTGATGGCGAGCAAATCTGGGATGTTGCTTATGGTGGCGATCAGCGTGATGTATTAACTGAAATAGAATTATTAGCTGATGGTAGCATCGTCATGGCAGGGCATACCGAATCCATCCGAAGTGGCGACAAACTCAGTGAGCCACGCGGTTTGAATGATGTTTGGGTCGCCAAAACAGGCTGTGGTCTGGGCGGACAATTGCCGCCTCAGGTAAAGGGACTTTGTCTGGAAGATACGCTTGTCTTGGCTGCTCAGTTTGATGCCTGCAATGGCTGTACGTTTCTGTGGAATGACGGATCTACAGACAGCATTCGTCAGTTCGCTCAGCTCACCGAACCTCAATTGCTCACCGTTCAAGCCATTGACCCTAATGGCTGCCTCAATTACGACACCATCCATATTTTGGCGAATCCGCTCCGCGATGTAAAATTTGATTTATTCCCGACAGACTGTAGCTATCAGATGGAGATCGGGGAGATTGTAGGTGGGGCACTGCCTCATTCTGTATTTCTGTATGCTGATGACTATGTGCTGCAAGGAGTAGATGATTTCCTGACGCCCGGCGATACTTTTCGGCTGCAAGTCAATGATAAGTTTGGCTGTATTTGGGATACGACCTTTCAAGCTGGAGCAGCCATAGAAGAGCTGATAGTGACGATAGGAGAGGAGCAAGTCGTTCGTTTGGGCGATAGCCTAACAATAAAAGCACAAACCAATAGAGCAGTCGCAGAAGTTCATTGGCAGCCGAAAGTTGATTGTAATAACTGTCTCATATACAGAAGCTTACCATTAGAGCCTGGTTATGTTGCAGTCGAGGTGATAGATGAATTAGGCTGTCGAGCGCAAGCCAAAATGAACTACTATATCGACCGCAGTTATGACTTATTTATTCCCACTGCTTTCTCTCCCAATCTTGATGGTCAAAACGACAATTTCGTTATTTATGGTGGTGAGCAAGTAATGGAAATCAAAACCTTTCGCGTCTTTGATCGGTGGGGAAGATTGGTTTTTGAGCGTGAAAATTTTCCACCCAATGATCCCAATTTTTCTTGGAATGGCTATTTCAATGACCAAATTTCGCCGACAGGACTATACGCCTACTATGCAGAAGTAAAATTTATAGATGGTCGCATTGAAATGTTCAAAGGTGACTTTTTACTGACGAATTGACATTCTTTCTACTTCCTCTCCCGCCTGTTGATATATAAATTCCATACATTTGTCAGCCTGAAATTTTCCGATCCAAAAGCTCATCTCCTTCATTTAGGCATATCAAAGTTATAAGCTTTTGACCTATCGGAAAATCTACCTACTCCGACTCATCAAAAAATAGAAACCTGTACACCTGCTTCGTCAAAAAAGATCGGTGTACTTATCAATTACTCAATTATTTGCAAACAAAAGCATTATGAACTTTACTCGATGTTCGCTCATCTTCTGGCTACTGATGAGCGCCTATTCTCTATTGTCTGCACAAAACGGCGTTATTTCTGCCACTCAATTTTTAGAAGCCAATCTAACTAGCTTCGGCGGCGACAACGACACAGAATGGCTGGTCACAGACGCCACAGAAAGTCCCAATGGAATGCGCAACATCTACTTTACACAGATGCGACGGGGCATTTTAGTCGAAAATCAAATGATTAATATTCACTTGGCATCAGACGATCAAGTGATCTACTCTGCCGGAGGTTTCATCGGTGATATCAGAGGTAAAATCGTTAATTCAGAAAGCATAGATGTCTATCGTGCTGTCCAAACTGCTTTTGAAGATATAGATTTGGCTTATGTAGCCGCTCAGTCTGAAATTTTCATCGGTGGGGCGAGCAAAGCGCGCAAGCTAAACTATCCCGACCTGGCTTTGATTCCGGTAGAAGCCAAATTGATCTACGTACCTATCAGTGAGACAGAAATTCGTTTGACTTGGGCAGTCGATATCTATCTGCAAAATGGGACGCACTGGTGGCAGTTTCGTGTAGATGCTGAAAGTGCCAATATCCTACAGAAAAAGGATGGTGTCATCACTTGTAATTTCGGTCTACCCAATGCCAACAAACACTGCGAAGTGGCACACCACTTTCATCCTCAGCAGGCAAAGAGATTGATCATCACACCGATCGCCGCACCTAGAACGAGCACTGCTACCACGAGCACTTCTACTGCTCTGATGACCCCCAAATATCGCGTCTATACAGTGGGTGTAGAAAGCCCAAGTCATGGCGTACGTACATTGGAAGACGAACAACCCGATCCCATTGCTTCTCCTTTTGGCTGGCATGATACAGACGGTATGAGTGGAGGTGAATATACCATCACGCGCGGCAACAATGTGCTGGCGCAAGAAGACGAAAATGGCAACAACGGCACAGGATATAGCCCCAATGCAGGTGCTGCTCTGATCTTTGATTACCCCATCGACTATACCGAGCAGCCTACTGTCAACAGAGATGCTGCCATCACCAACCTCTTCTTTTGGAACAACATCATGCATGATCTAGCCTACAACTATGGTATGACAGAATCGACAGGTAGTTTTCAAGAAAACAACTACGGCAGAGGTGGTATCGGTGGCGACTATGTATTCGCAGATGCACTAGATGGCAGTGGTAGCAACAATGCGACTTTTGGCACACCCGCCGATGGTGGTAATCCCCGTATGACGATGTTCTTGTGGACAGGAGAAGCTGTTCTAGAAATCAATACGCCGAGTACACCAGAGGAAGTATTCTACATCCGTCCGGCTAGCTTTGGTGCAACAACATTTGATCTGACTGATGATGTTGCCCTAGTCAACGACGGCAACGGGACAAGCAGCGATGGCTGCGATGTGCCATTTAGCAATAGTGGCGCTGTATCCGGGAAAATTGCTCTGATGGATAGGAGTGTCGATTGTGATTATTCAACTCAAGCTTTGAATGCTCAAAATGCAGGCGCGACAGGCGTTATCATTTGCAACAACACAGACAATAATAGCATCCTGACGATGGGCAGTGGTAGCAATGGCGGTAGCGTCACAATTCCAGCTGTGATGATCGGTTTTAGAGACTGCCAAAGACTGAAAGATGCCCTTCCTAGCCTAAATGTCTCTTTTACAGACGAAGCAATAGAAGTCGATGGCGACTATGACAACGGCATCATCGCTCATGAGTACGGACATGGTATCTCCAATCGGCTGACTGGAGGACCTTCTACGGCAGGCTGTCTAGGTGGTTCTGAGCAAATGGGTGAAGGCTGGAGCGACTATATGTCTTTGATCACGACCGTACAGATGGGTGATGCAGGAGATAAAATAAGAGGAATAGGTACTTACGCTCGGCGAGAACCGACAGATGGCAAAGGGATTCGTAATTTTCCTTATTCTACAGATATGGTCATCAATCCAGTCACTTATGACGACATCAAAAGTTTCTCTGTACCGCATGGTGTAGGGTCGGTTTGGTGTTCTATGTTGTGGGATATGTATTGGGATCTGGTAGATGACTACGGCTATGATGATGATTTGTACAATGGAAGCGGAGGTAACAATATCGCTATCAATCTAGTCTTTCACGGCATGAAAATGCAAGTCTGTAATCCTGGTTTCATCGATGGTCGTGATGCAATTTTGGCAGCCGATCAAGCGATTTATGGTGGCGCGAATCAATGTACCATTTGGAAAGCTTTTGCACGTCGCGGACTTGGATTCAGCGCCGATCAAGGTTCTAGTAGTAGCCGTTCGGATGGAACAGAAGCTTTTGATCTGCCGATAGAGTGTACTTGTCAAGTAGGTACGCCTTGTGACGATGGCGATCCTTGTACCATCAATGATGTCTTTGTATTGAATGGAGAAAACTGTGATTGCGAGGGAACGTTTGTCGATGCAGACCGCGATGGATTCTGTCTAGGCGAAGACCCGGATGACAATGACATCTGTGTGCCAAGTACAGCAGCAGCAGTTTGTGCCAATCCAAATTGTGAAATTCCAATCGATGAAGAAAGCTTTGAAGCTGGATTCGGTATCTGGAACGATGGCGGTATCGACTGTATCCGCACCGATAACCCGGACAATTCATATACAGGCGACTTTAGCATTCAGTTGAGAAATGGGCGCGTCCTTTCTCCTTTATTCTCCAATACATTGGATCTGAGTGCTTATGATGAAGTCACCGTCTCTTTCTATGCCCTTCCAAAAGGGATGGAAAGTGGCGATCAGTTTTTCTTTGATGTCTCCACCAATGGAGGCAGCACATATACAACGATAGGCACCTGGAACTTCGGTACTGATTTTACCAATGACAATATATTTGATGCAGAGCTATTAATTGCGGGAGTGACGACCACTACCGTTTTCCGCATCCGCATGGGCGGCAATGCAAGTAACGATCAGCTGTTCATCGACGATGTAGTTATCAAAGGTTGTTCGGATGTCGTTTGTACACCTGGCACAGCTTGCGACGATGGTGATGACTGTACGATCAATGATACTTTTGACAATGACTGCAACTGTATCGGCACATTTGCGGACAGTGATAATGATGGTGTTTGTGATGCAGATGACGTTTGTCCTGGCTTTGATGATACGATGGACAGTGACAACGATGGCACACCGGATGGTTGTGATACAGACTGTCAGACGAGTATTACTTTCAATAATGAAACGATCAGCAGCGGCACTTACCGCTCAGAGACGACTATCACTTCTTCTGGTAATGTGAGCATCGGCGTAGGTGAAACGGTCATCATGGAAGCCGCACAGTCGATCACACTGAGTCCGACTTTCACTGCTGCCAATGGGACAACTTTGACACTTCGTGTTGGTAGTGATGTTTGCGCGCCTACGGCAAATGGCATCGACAATCGTTCTGAGACAATAGCACAAACTGTAGAAGTAACAGATATATATCCAAATCCAACGGGTGATTTCGCACAATTTGAGTTCTATCTACCAACTGAGGAGACCGTACAAATTCAAGTGCTCAATTTGAATGGACAAGTGGTCGATCAGTTCCCCACTCAAGTCGCCAACGAGGGTTGGAATCGAGTGCAGTTGCCTGTCAGCGACCTGACAAATGGTATCTACTTACTGCAATTCCAAACAGGCATCGTCATCAAAACGATGAAGTTTGTCGTACAGCGATAAGCGACTTTAGATGTAAGGCATCCGTCTCATGCGGACGCCCTGCATCTATAATTTTCTAATCAGAGAATTTCAAAAGCCAAAAGTCTCTCTCTGGAGCTTTTGGCTTTTGTACTTTCATAGGAGCTACACACTACATAGCAATCAAACATATGATTATAATTTAATATACAACTTTCCTACATTTGACCGCTGAGATCGCCCATCGATTGATTACTCATTCTATTATTTATCTAAAACTGTAAACGATGACTATTATACGATGGTCGCTCACTTGCTGCTTGCTGATGAGCGTGTACTCATCACTTTGGGCACAAAATGGCGTCATAACTGCCACTCAATTTTTAGAAAACAATCGCGCTCAATTCGGCGCAGACAGCCGCACTGAATGGCTCGTCACAGACGCCACAGAAAGCCCCAACGGGATGCGCAATATCTATTTCACGCAATCAAAAGATGGTATTCTAGTAGAAAATAGCATGGTCAATATTCACTTGACACCTGATGATGAAGTCATCTACTCGGCAGGAGGTTTTATTGGCGATTTACAAACAAGTATCACCAATGCTGAATCCATAAATGTCTATCAGGCGCTGCGTGTCGCTTTTGAAGACTTGGACTGGACATACTTACCTGCTGAAGTGGAAACGATCATCGGTGGAGCGAGCAAAGCAATAAACCTGACCTACTCGGATCTGGCATGGATACCGATAGATGCCAAATTGATTTATGTCCCTATTGATGAATCAGAAGTCAAATTGACCTGGGCAATAGACATTTATCTAGAGGATGGCTCACACTACTGGCAGTTTCGTGTAGACGCAGCGACGGCGACTATTTTACAAAAGCGAGATGCGGTCATTAGCTGTACATTCGATCATCCTTCGCCAAGTTGTCAACACAAACATCACTTTCATCTCCGAGCAGAAACACCACAGTTGAGCATCACACCTATCGCAGCACCGACTGCTGCTCTGATGACACCGCAATATCGCGTGTATCCGGTAGGCATAGAAAGCCCCAATCACGGTGCGCGTGAGCTAGTCGATGAACCTGCTGATGTAGTGGCTTCTCCTTTTGGGTGGCATGACACGAATGGAGTAGCTGGAGCAGAATATACCATCACTAGAGGGAATAATGTACTCGCACAGGCAGACGAAAATGCCAATAATGGCTCTGGCTATCGACCTGATGCGGGAAGTTCATTGATTTTTGATTATCCTATTGATTTTGGTATGCAGCCGGCTGCCAATAGAGACGCGTCCTTAACCAATCTTTTCTTCTGGAACAACATCATGCACGATCTAGCCTATAACTATGGTCTGACAGAGTCTACTGGTAACTTTCAAGAAAACAACTACGGTAGAGGTGGCGCAGCAGATGACTATGTGTTTGCAGATGGACTCGATGGCAGCGGCAGAAATAATGCAACGATGGGTACACCTTCTGATGGTGGCAATCCGCGCATGACCATGTTCTTGTGGGATGGTCAGTCTACACTAGAAGTCAATTCTCCATCCACTATTGGAGACGCTTTCAATATGCGTCCGGGCGGTTTTGGTGCTAGTGACTATACCTTGACTGGAGATGTTGTTTTGGTCGATGATGGTAGCTTGGGAAATGATGGTGATGGTACAATTAATGATGGCTGCGAAACGCCATTCACTAATGCTGCTGCACTGTCTGGAAAGATTGCTATGATAGACCGAGGCAATTGTCAGTTTTCTTTAAAAGCACTCCACGCTCAAAATGCAGGCGCGACAGGCGTCATCATTTGTAACAACGTACCTGGCAATAGCGTCCTTACTATGGCTGGTGGAGATAATGGCGGCAGTATCACGATTCCGGCGATCATGGTTGGTTTCGATGATTGTGTGACACTGAAAAGCGCGCTGCCGGGACTGAATGTTACCTTCTCTGATGAGACGATAGACATAGACGGCAGTTTCGACAATGGCATTATCGCACATGAATATGGACACGGGATTTCCAATCGCTTGACAGGTGGTCCCGGTGCTGCTGGATGTCTAAGTAATACAGAACAAATGGGCGAAGGCTGGAGTGATTTTATGGGACTCATCACCACTGTACAGCCGGGCGACACTGGTGCAAAGCGAAGAGGAATTGGGACATTTGCGACCATAGAACCTACGGATGGCGTTGGGATTCGGAACTTCCCGTACTCCACTGATACGAGCATCAATCCAGTGACGTATGACGACATCAAAACTTTCTCTGTGCCGCATGGCGTAGGTTCGGTTTGGTGTTCTATGATTTGGGACTTGTACTGGGAGCTGGTAGCAGTACATGGATTTGATGATGATCTGTACAATGGAACAGGCGGCAACAACATTGCCATTGATCTAGTCTTTCATGGCATGAAAATGCAGTCTTGTAGTCCTGGATTTATAGACGGTCGAGATGCAATTTTGGCAGCTGATCAGTCGCTTTATGGTGGTGCGAATAAATGCACCATTTGGAAGGCGTTCGCAAGACGTGGACTAGGATTCAGCGCGAGCCAAGGGTCTAGTAATAGCCGCTCGGATGGAACAGAAGCATATGATCTGCCGACAGACTGTGAGTGCGAAGTCGGTGTCGCCTGCGATGACGGCGATCCTTGCACCATCGATGATGTATTCGTGCAAAACGGGAACAGTTGCGACTGCGTAGGTACACTAGCTGACAGCGATGGAGATGGCGTCTGTGATGCAGACGATGTGTGTCCCGGCTTCGATGATAATGTAGATAATAACAATAATGGTACGCCAGATGGCTGTGATGCTGACTGTCAGATGACGATTGCTTTCGTCAATGAAATCGTCTCTGGTGGCACTTACAAGTCAGCAACGACTATCACTACTAGCGGAACGGTAAGCGTTGCTAATGGAGCAACGGTCATTATGGGCGCAGCACAATCCGTCATATTGAGTCCCGGTTTCAGTGCCCCTAGCGGTACGACCCTCACCATCCGCGTCAATGATGTAATATGCCCGCCTGCGGCAAATGAAATAGACATACGATCTGAGGTAGCCGGCGAAATACAAGTCACTGATATTCATCCCAACCCGACAGGCGATTGGGCGCAATTTGAATTCTTTTTGCCAAATGAAGCAACCGTTCAGATTCGAGTGATGAACCTGAATGGACAAGTAGTGAATCAATTCCCAGTGCAGTCAACAGTAGCAGGTTGGCATCGCGTGCAGCTACCAGTCGGTGAGTTGACCAATGGGATTTACTTGTTGCAGTTTCAGACTGGAGCGACGATGAGGACAGCTAAGTTCGTGGTGCAGCAATAGTGTAATGCGCTGCTGATTTAGCTGAGCAGCAGTTTGATGTAGAAACAACAAACGCTTTCCCTCCATCGAGAGAAAGCGTTTGGTATTTCTACCATATTAGTCTCCAAAGGGAAAAGGCAATCATTCCATTATGGAAGATTCACTCTTTTGATTTCTCCATTTTCTTCCATCACTACAAAAGCAGAGTTGAACCCAATTCGTTTGGCTTGCTGCATGGCGCGTCTAGCTTCCTCTAGCGTCGAAAAGCCACTGATGAACATGACCGTCAAGTCGCCCTTTCGCATTTGTTCGATATAGCCTAGATTGTCCACTTTAGACGCATCAAAGTACTTCGTATCTCTGTAAGCCGCCAGCTGAACCTTGTAGCCGCTCATATTCGTCGTCGGTGTGGTGGTTGGTCGATTGGTGGAAGTGCCTTCTGTGATGTAGCCATCGTCGGGCAAAACAATCTTATCGACAACTTCGCGTGTTGTTTCCGGCACGATGAAGGCATCTTTGTAACCCGCTTTTCGGACTGCCTTTCTGACTTCTTCGGCATCGGACTTATCAGGAAAAACACCCACACGCACTTTATTCAATTTATTGACAGTCATGTAGTAGACATTGCCATGTACATTGAGATCTGCGTAAGAATTTAGATTCGGTTTATCAGTCGCTGCTACTTGTACGGCATAACTAGTCGTCGGCAGATCTTCTAGACGAATTGCTTGTCCGGTATTCGGAGTTCTTGGATTGCCATCAAAAGAGGAGTTGTTGTCGGTGATGGGCGTCGAACTTCCTACACGTCGGATAGACGTACGACCCAAAATAGAGCGGTTGTAAGTGCTACCTGTGGTGACATTTCGATTCAAATTGGAATAGCCAACTTTAGAAAATTCAATGATGTAATCTTCGCTATTGCCCAAAGGCAAGACGTACTCTCCATTTTCGTCTGTCATTGCCGTAAAACCGACATTCGTTCTACGATTTCGTGCATTCACGCGCACGCCCTCTAGTGGCAAATTGGTATCGACATCCTCTACTAAGCCACGATATTGTGTGCCTTCTTTTTGCAAGACGACTTCCAAGTTTCTATTATTTTGCAAACTTAGGGCAGACAGTTGAAGCGACGTACTCAAATAGCCTTGTTTGCGGATGATAACTCTACAGTTGAGTTGGTCGTCTGCTTTGAACGCAAACAGTCCCTGACGATCAGTCTCGAATACGCCACGCTCACAGTCTGAAAAATCGACGATAGCCTGGTCGATAGGTCGTTGATCTGTACCTGCGATGACGCGTAGAGAAACTTCACTACTTTGACGACTCGCTCTGTAGATGTCTTCACTGCCCGCACTACCTTCACCCTCTCTGTTACTGGTAAAATAACCTTCTCTACGGACACCATCAAAAATGAATCCGTAATCATCGCGTGGTGAGTTGATACCTATGCCCATATTGCGTGCAATACCCCACTGCTGATTGTTGCCTTCTGAGCGGAATACATCGTATCCACCATAGCCATCGTGCCAAGTAGAGGCAAAGTACAACGTGCGACCATCAAAATAAGGCGTGATTTCGTCGCCGGGAGTGTTGATATTGGGTCCTAAGTTTTCAGGTGTTGACCAGCTATCGCCTTTTGTGCCTGTTTTGTAAGAGACATAAATGTCAAAGCCACCTAAACCACCCGGGCGATCAGAAGCAAAATACATGGAGTTGCCATCGGGCATGATGTGTGCAAAACCACTAGAGAAGTTGCCGCTATTCCAGGGGAAAGCTTCCTCCTCATTCCAGTCGCCATCATAGTTGGCAGTGGCGATGTACAGATCGAGTTTCATACCGCTAGAAGAAATGTGTCGAGTCCCGTCGATAAAATTGTTGCGAGTGATGACGACCATTCTGCGGTCAGCGGAGTAAGAAACCGGGCCTACGCTGTATCGACTGCTTTGTCGCTCATGAATAAGTTTGACAGGTTCTAGTGTGCCGCTTTGTGCTTTGTATTCTGTCAAAAATAACTGATTTTTGGCTTTACCGGTCCAGTTGGAATTACCGCGACCGACATCTGTTCGGGACGAGGAATAAACCAGTCGCTCAGGGTCAAAGTAGGTCGCTCCAAAGTCAGAAGCAGCCGTGTTCAAGCCTTTTACAGGTGTGATGGCAAATTTGGAGCGCAATAAGTTGTTGCGGTTGGCGAAAACAGCCATTTCGTAAAAGTGGTTGCCCATCTCTGGGTCGATCTGTGCATATCGTCTAAACTCTCGTGCTGCTTGCTCATATTTGCCGAGTCCCATCAACGCTTTTCCATAATTCAGATAGTGTTTCGGATCGACGCGCTGTGGGGCAGAAAAAGCACGTTCGTACCATTCTACCGCTTCTTGCATCTGGTTGATGTGGCGATAAGAGTCGGCTAGATTCGCCATAGCCTCACCATTGGAAGGATTTTGGTTGATGTATTTTAGGTAGGAACTAATGGCGAGATTGAATGCCTTGAGCTCGTATTGTTTGTTGGCTTTTCGTTGAGCCAAAGTAGCGGTACTACTGCCGATGATGAAAAGCAGTAGCAGTGTACAGTTCAGAATTCCCTTCATGGGTGTCATTTTTGTTGGTGTAAAGTGAAAACGGTTCATCCGGTGGCTTAATTACATTTTTGTGGAGTGGAGTTATTGAATTTTAAGCAACGCAGTGTCGCAAAAATAGAGATTACAAAAGATACGGGGTTTAAATGATTTTTTTTTGCTATTTATTATCTGTTGGTTATGAAGCCGAAAAACTTTCTTTCCCCTTGATACTCAATTCTTTCTAAAAAGTGATGGATGTCCCAAAATGTTTGAACAAAAGCTGCTGATCGCTAGAAATATAGTGGTTAGTTACTACTTTTGAAGCAATTGGCTGAACGCTATT
>JBCDHX010000102.1:0-20745 GCA_038749535.1 Bacteroidota bacterium | reverse complement strand
TTGCCCTAATTCAGAGCTTTTTCTTCTTGAGATAAGCAGCAGTCTAATTCCTCAGATAGACATACTTTCACAAGGATAGACTAGGTGGACAGATAGTGCACTACTGCTTATCTATGCAAGATTTACATCTTCCAAAATAGCGATTAGCTTGAAGATTATATATCTTGATTATTCTTATTTGTTCTTTCTGTAACTCTTTGCAAATCTAAAGGCGGACGCGTGCAATCCGCAGTATTTGTTCATCGAATCTCCTGATTCGTATTTTCAACATGATTTCATTTCGCCAATCAGGAGATTGGAAAAAGGTCGGTAACGGATTACAAATCCGCACCATCATTAAAAATGAGGATTGCCATAGAAGCATATAGTTCTCAGAAAAGAGAAATAACCATCCCCATAGCAGCTAAACCACCAAACTGCCGTTGTATAATGGAATCATCCATCCAACAACTCATGCATTTAAAACTCGTGCTCTTTTTCTTAACACTCCTTTCCTGCATCGGAACGCGTCAACTCACCAATAAAGACCGCATCCAAATCAACATCCCAACGCCAGAAGCAGAAGCTGCCTATGTATGGCGCAATTTACAAGACATTCCATTCTTCGAGCAACATGGCTACCAAGTTAGTCTGCCGAGTGGCATGCTGATTGAAGAATTGAAGCAAAAAGTAAGAGATGGTAACTTGCCAAGTGAAGACTACGGGCGACTGGAGCAATTCATCAGAGATAGTGTCTATCAAGCATCGGATTATCAAAAAGGCTATGAAAAGATCAAAGCTGAACTGGCATTGATTAATAAAATGGTGAATGAAATTGAGCCTGTCAATTTTGATTGGACATTCAAAACGTTCGACACTTACCAAGTCAATCTCACCCTCTACGGTCCGGGCGGTAGTTACAATCCCGACGAAGGTTCGCTCTTGCTTTTCACCACACCTCAAGGGCAATTCAAAAGCTACGATAATCCCGCCAATACCATCATCCACGAAATTGTACACATCGGAATAGAGGAATCTATTATTGGACAACACAATGTGCCTCACGCGCTCAAAGAACGAATAGTAGACACCTTTGTCTCCTTGCATTTTGGGCAATATTTGCCAGATTATCGAGTGCAGGAAATGGGAGATACGAGGACGGATGCTTACTTGAAGTCAGTGGCGGATTTTGAGGAGTTGGATAAGGTTGTGGAGCAGGTTTTGAAGTGAAAGACAGCATGAAGCATTGACAATGATCTCTGAGAAACTAACTCAGAACCATCGACAATAACTTCCACAAAGCTGATATTTTTGTTTCACCCAATGGGAAGTATCGTCCTCTATAAGAGCAATCAGGATATTTATCGGGTGAATGCGGAGGTGTTGGAGGAATATAGAAAGTACAAACAACTCTATGTTTTCAAATCTGTTGCTTAGGTATCAATATTTCATAAAATGGTTGCTTCAGAAGATAAATACATCAATCCACTGACGGATTTTGGTTTTAAAAAGTTGTTTGGTTCAGAACCAAATAAAGATCTCCTGATTGATTTTTTGAATGTCATCATTCCAGATAGGCAGGTTGTTGATCTGAGTTATTCTTCTAACGAGCATTTTGGTAAATCAGAGTTAGATAGAAAAGCAGTATTTGATATTTACTGTATAGGGGAAAACGGAGAGCGTTTCATAGTAGAAATGCAAAAAGCAAAACAAAATTTCTTTAAGGACAGGAGTGTTTTTTATTCTTCTTTTCCCATACAAGAACAAGCTAGAAAGAAAGAGTGGGATTATCAATTAGACCCTGTTTATTCTATTGGTATATTAGATTTTGTATTTGACGATCACAAAGATGAGCAAGAACTATTTCATTTAGTGGAACTCAAAGATCAAAGATGTGAGGTATTCTACGATAAGCTAAAATTTGTCTACATAGAGTTGCCAAAATTCAAAAAAGCAATGTCGGATCTAGAGACACATTTTGAGAAATGGTTGTATGTTTTTACTCATTTATCTAAATTACAAGATCGCCCTACTGAACTTCAAGAACGCGTTTTTAAAAAGTTATTTGAAGTTGCTGAACTCGCTAAGTTTTCCAAAGAAGAGCGAGAAGCATATGAGGAAAGTTTGAAGAACTATCGAGATATAAAAAACGTAGTAGATACCGCTAGAGAAGAAGGAAGAGAAGAAGGAAAAGAAGAAGGAAGAGAGCTAGGAAAACAAGAACAAAATATCAAAATTGCGAAGTCTCTGAAACAACAAGGTATTTCTCCAGAGATCATCGCTCAGTCTACAGGGCTCTCTAGTGATGATATTGAAAAGCTATAATTACTTCTTCCCCAGCAACCGACTTACCCCTCTTCGATATGTCTGCCCAATCGGAATGTTATGACCTTGAATATGAATCAAATTGCCTTCGATGGATTGAATTTTGTCGATGGCGACTAGGAAGGATTTATGGACGCGCATGAAAGCGGCAGTAGGTAGCAATGACTCCAGTGATGAAATTTTCTCATGGGTTAATAGCATTGCTGTTATCATATAAACTTTACAATAATTGCCAAAAGCTTCTACGAAAAGTATATCGGTGCTGTTGACTTGATGGTACTTTTTATCGCCTTTTAGGAAAAATCGTTGTGTGGCAATGTCCTGATTGACCAAGGGCTGTCTCACGCTTGTTGAGCGTACTTCGGTAGCTTTATTGATGGCTTGTAAAAAGCGCGGAAATGAAAAAGGTTTGAGTAAATAGTCGACGATATTCAGTTCGTAGCCTTCTATGGCGTATTCTTTGTAAGCAGTCGTCACGACGATATTGGGTGGCTGCGTCAATGTTTTCAACCATTCAAATCCGGTCATTTTGGGCATATTGATGTCTAGAAAGATCAAATCGACTGCCTGTTTCGATACGATGCTAGCCGCTTCAAATGCATTATAAGCATTGCCCACTTTTTCGAGATGCGGTAATTCTGCACAATAACCTTCTATGATGCGATGAGCGATGGGTTCGTCATCTACGATGAGGTACTTCATGACTTCTTGATTTGTATATCCAATTGTAGGGAGAAAATATCAGCTGTTTTTTCGATCATCAATTGATGCTGATTGGGATAAATGAGTGCGAGTCGCTTCTTCAAATTCAGCAATCCAATTCCTTTTTTATTGACTGATTTTGGGTCATAATTATTTTTGATATCAAAATGTATGGCGTCTGTGCTTGTGCTAATTTTTAGTTTAATGAAAGCATCCTCTACCAGCTTTTCCACGCCATGTTTGAACGCATTTTCTAATGAAACGATCAGCAACAAAGGCGCGATGGGATGTGAATGACTTATCTCTTTTTCAAAAGTAATCCTCACCTTTTTTTGATAACGTATCTGGTGAAGTTCTATGTAATTTTCCAGATAAGCGACTTCATCAATCAAAGAGACTTGATCCGCTTTCCCTTCATAAATTGTGTAGCGCATCACATCCGATAGTTTCAAAATCATACTTGGTGCTGCTTCCGATTTTTCGACTGCTAGTCCATATAGATTATTCAAAGTATTAAAGAAAAAATGTGGATTGAGTTGGTTTTTAAGTAGCGTCAGTTCTGCTTTTTCCTTGTCGGCTTGCAAATTGCTCAGCCATCGCCATTGCTCGTATATCCACAAAACGACCATACTAAAAATGACCATCAGCAACAAACTCGACACTACCGGACGATGATAGACCGCATAGTTGGCAGTCGTTAGCCTGAAAAATAAAAAGTAAGCGATGATACTGATATAGACCGAGACGATGAGTGTGCCATATTTTTTGAATAATCGCGGTAATACCAAGTAAGCAACACCCAACCAAAAGAGAATAGTCAGTGGAATAGTGATTGGATTGTCAGGAATTTTTAGGTATTGTTCAGCAATGATAGCTGCCAGTAACAGCCCTAAAACGCCGAATATTTTGTAGGCAGGAAATTGGTAAAACAAAAAGGACAACAATAGCCATCCAAAGAGAAAGCCAAGCGCGTGGATAGTGACATAAAAAGGCGTCGTCACCGAGTCGATGGAGACAATCAACAAGCCTATCTGACTCAAGATCACGGATAATATAATAGTCACAAGTCCGCCTACGATGAGCGCCTTGTATTTGTCAGATCGAAAGCGATTCATGTCCCAAAAATAGCGATTGATATAGGCTTTGATGTAGCTCATTGATGAAACGATTATTTTTTGCGTCCAACAAAGCTGTTTTTGTGTCCAATACGATTGATGCGTTTTTAAAACCGATGGATAATTGTTTCTGATTGGTTCATCACAATGAATTGGTCGAGCGACTGAAATGGATCATGTTTGTGGTATTACTGATCAATTTGAAAATACAACAAACATGAAAGTTCTACGAAAAATACTGAAATGGACAGGTATTTCCATCACTTTTTTGCTACTACTCATTTTATTGGCAGGGCTATCTTTCCGACTCTTCAGTCCGTCACCTCATCTTCCCCAAGGTGAGTTAATCAACGTAGGCGATTTTCAATTACACATCAATGTTTCCGGCGAACAAAAAGAGGGACAAGCAACTGTCGTCATAGAAGCCGGAGCTGGCTTATCGACTGAATATTATCATTGGTTGCACGAAGGCTTGAAAGACAGTTTGCGGGTGGTGCGCTATGATAGAGCAGGACTTGGGCATAGCGATGCGAGTAGCACCCCTCGCGATCCAGCAACTATTGCCAAAGAACTACACACATTGTTAGAAAATGCTGGAGAAACACCACCTTATATTCTGGCAGGGCATTCTTTAGGAGGTGCATACATTCGTTTATTCGCGGAGTTGTATCCCGAAGAGGTAGCTTCTTTGGTATTCTTAGACGCGACACATCCTGAGCAAGTCGAGCGATTGCATGCGCCCACGGCTACTTCTTTTAAATATAGATCGTATGTCTTTTTACTAGGTGCTTTCGCCATCTTAGGCGATGTGGGCGTATTGGGTTCATATGACCGAATGAGTGGACACATCTTAACACAAGATGGACTGCCCAAAACCGCTAATGATCGCATCACCGATTTTCTGCTCAATGGCCAATATGTCAGAGGATTTCGGAAAGAAATACAGTCGTATCATTCGACCTTAGAAAGAGTAGCAGACATGAAGTATTTGGGTGATTTACCGATTCGTGTTTTTACGGCGACGGTCATCCACAAGGAAAGCTATCGAGCTAGAGGAATAGATCCGGAGGAGCATCTCGCCAACAAAATAGCGGCACAGCGAGAATTTACAGACTTGTCTACTAATGGAAAGCAAATACTGATGGAGGGTAATCACAGTAATATCTTCACAGATCAAGAACATGCAGAAGTGATTTGTGCGGAGATTTTGAAGGTAGTTGATGAGTTGGAGTAACGAATTGACTTTGCAATGATGGAGAATTGCGTATTTTCGGTGTCTAGTTTGTAGTCGCGCTGCCCTCATTTGTGATGAGGGTGTCGCTTTAGAGCTAAATAAAACTTCATCAATGAAAGATACAAAATACTTCCTCGCTTACCTCATTCCACTATCGGCTTTTTTGGCATTATCGCTGCACGGTCTTTGGTCTTACAGTACGGTCATTTTTGCCTTTGTGATGATTCCGGTCTTGGAAATGATAATGCGTGGCTCCACAGAAAATCTGGATGAAGCGGAGCAGGAACGTCGAGCTGATTCGCGCTTTTTTGATTGGTTGTTGTATCTGAATGTACCGATTGTTTTTGGGCTGGTTATCTATTATTTCCACACGATACATACTGCTACCTTGGCAAGCTATGAAATCACTGGACTGACGCTGAGTATGGGGACGATGCTAGGCGCTTGCGGCATCAATGTGGCGCATGAATTGGGTCATCGATTTACGCGTGGGGAGCAATTGCTAGCCAAAATATTATTACTCCCAGAATTGTATATGCACTTTTTCATAGAGCACAATCGCGGACATCACAAAAACATCGCGACGGACGAAGATCCGGCAAGTGCGCGTTTCAATGAACCGCTACAAGTCTTTTGGTTGCGCTCTACAGTCAATAGCTATATAGATGCTTGGAAACTAGAACGTCAACGCTTAGAGCGTGCCGGACACTCATTTTGGTCATTACAGAATGAGATGCTGCGATTTCAGTTGATTCAAGTGGCTTATTTGTTGGCGATTGCTGCGATTTGGGACTGGCGAGTGATGAGTTTTGCGGTGCTGATTGCGGTAATTGGTTTCTTGCTATTAGAGACGATCAATTATATTGAGCATTATGGACTACGTCGACAACGACTCGCCAGTGGACGCTATGAAGCGGTCAATGAAACTCATTCTTGGAACTCCAATCACGAGCTAGGACGCATCGTACTCTATGAATTGACGCGTCACTCTGACCATCATTACAAGTCCAATAAGAAATATCAATTGCTGAACCACTATGATGCTTCGCCACAGTTGCCACTGGGCTATCCCACGTCGATGTTGCTGGCGATGGTACCGCCGCTGTGGTTTCGAGTGATGAATCCGAAGGTGAGAGCGTACCGAGATGTCGTCACCCGTTGAGTGGAGATGAATGAAAAGAAAGGTCGATCTAAGATAGTTCTGAAACTAAAACTGAAGTGTTGACTCAGCGGGTGACTTCGCTAGCTATGAAAGTCACCCGCTGAGTGTCAGTCTCGTCTTTTGCTGTCAACAAAATTCAGCGACGCGAACTTTGCAATTCAACGGGTGACAGTTGCTGAACAGTTGCTACCCAAACGCATTCAAACCAGTCACATCCATACCCGTTATCAGCAAATGAATATCGTGTGTGCCCTCGTACGTCAATACGGTTTCTAAGTTCATCATGTGGCGCATGACAGGATATTCATTCGTGATGCCCATGCCACCATGGATTTGACGGGCTTCTCGAGCGATGTCAAGTGCCATGGCGACATTGTTGCGCTTCGCCATGGAGATTTGTGCAGGCGTCGCTTTTCCTTTATTCGCCAATGTACCCAATCGCCAAGCCAACAACTGCGCTTTGGTGATTTCGGTAATCATTTCTGCCAGCTTCTTTTGCGTCAACTGGAACTGCCCAATCGGTTTGCCAAACTGCTTACGCTCTTGCGAGTACCGCAACGCCGAGTCATAACAATCCAATGCCGCGCCAATCGCGCCCCAAGCAATGCCATAACGCGCTTTGGATAAGCAAGATAATGGCCCGCGTAGGCTAGCGATATTCGGTAAAATGTTTTCTTTTGGAATGCGGACATCTTCAAAAATAAGTTCTCCTGTGATGGAAGCACGAAGCGACCATTTGCCTTTGATTTCTGGTGCAGAAAAGCCTTTCATGCCTTTCTCGACGATGACGCCTCTGATTTTGCCGTCTTCGTCTCTTGCCCAAACGACTGCCACATCCGCAAGTGGAGAATTGGTGATCCACATTTTCGCGCCATTTAGGATATAGTCGTCGCCATCTTTTTTGATGTTGGTCATCATGCCGCTCGGATTGGAGCCGTGATCGGGTTCTGTCAGTCCAAAACAGCCAATGAACTCGCCGCTACCTAGCTTCGGCAAATACTTACGCTTTTGTTCTTCCGACCCAAACTTATAGATTGGATACATCACCAAAGAGCCTTGCACAGACGCCATGGAGCGGATACCTGAGTCGCCGCGCTCTAGCTCTTGCATGATAATGCCATAAGCGATTTCGTCCATGCCGCCACCGCCATATTCTAGCGGCAAGCTAGGGCCAAAAGCGCCGATCTCTGCCAATCCTTTGAATAGATGTGTAGGGCAAGCGGCTCGATTGGAATAATCTTCAATAATGGGACTGACTTCTGATTTGACCCAATCGCGCACGGCTTGTCGCGCAATCAAATGGTCGTCTTCTAGTAATTCATCTATATTGTAGTAATCGTGCGATTGGAAGCGGTCTGCCTTAGCATTTTGCTTCAAGTGCGCGACGCCGTTTTCTTGTACTTTTGTCATGCTTTTTCTTTTTTTGAATTTGGTTAGGTATAAGTCTAGTGTTAGGTGTGATTCGTCTATTCCTCTACAAAAGTAAGGTATTTAGGTATCATCTTACAGTCAGTATTTTGATAGTTTTGTGTTGAAGGTAGTTTCTATATGAAAAAATTGACGAGAAAGGAGAAGGAGCGACGTTCGCAACCTGTAGTTGCGCGTTCAAAGCCATACAATGCCTATAAATGGTGGCTAATAGGAGCTGTCATATTTTTTGGTGCAGGTGCTACGGCTATTTTATCTAGTGATTTCATAGTTGTAGAAGAATACATCAACTTAAATGCCATACTAGGTTTAGCTCTATTTGTTGCCTTAGGTATGCTGAGTTTATATGCCCTAATCGAACGAAAGCAGTATGGGTTGACAAAGGAGAAGATCGTGGTCAACAGCAGAATTTTTTCTTCCAAAACCTACGATGATATCAAAGGTTACACAGAAGAAGAATATGACGGGAAATATGTGAGCGGCAAACGATTGGTTTTCAAAACAGCAAACGGATTCGTACGCATAAATTCTAATACTTGCTTGAACTATCCTCAGATCCGCTCTTTCGCTAAAAGAAACTTTTCGGAGGATGATCGAGCGTTGTTTGTTTGGCACAGATTCCGCAGAGACTTGCTATTGCTTCTTGTATTACTTGGTCTTACCGTGTTTTTCGGGTGGTTGTCTTTCAAAGTTCAAGCGGTCGAATCTGAGCAAGCTGTTATGACCTTTCAGTCGAGGCTAGCGACTCCACCGATCATCAAATCAACAGGTGGAAAAGATGATGAGCAGTATGTACGCTTGAAAGTAGAGCGTTATCCAGAAATACTTTTTGAGATCAAGGGAAAGCGATATAGGGCACTCGATCAATCTTTGCTTTCAAAACTAGATGTAGATCAATCAGTACGGCTTACCGTCGATGAAAAAGAATTCCGAAATAAGATAGAGAAGCTAAATAATCCACCTTGGGGCATTAAGTTTTTGCATTGGCGAAAGATGTCAGTATTGCAAATGGAAGCGGTAGGTAAAAGCTACATAGATCAAGAACATATAGCGCAGTTCGATCAAGAAAATCGTGAGGATAAATGGCTCTTTCTTGCCTTAGCTTTGTGCTTTGGCGGCGTTTTTATTTTTTGTGTAAGATCAATTTTCAGATGAGCAAACTATTCTTTCTTCTTCCATTTCTCTTCATCAGTCAGTTGTATGCACAGACTGCTCCTCGCGGCGATAGCGTCCAAGCCATCCTACAAGAACTTTCTGTCCTCAATGAAGAATTTGAAGTGGTCAAACAAATACCAGAGACGGGAAGGTGGTATCTTACTTTGCCGCATGACGAAGTGCCAGATATTTTGCTAGAAAGCATTCAAGATGCGTTTTTGTACGACATTATTTTATACTGTCAATACTATGGCTGGAAGTATATGATCGACTGGCGAGTACTGGCAAGCAAGGCAGCGCGAGAAAGCTTTTGGGGTACTTCTTATCTCGCTAATCGCAGTTTCAATTATTTCGGCATCCGAGCGAGTCAGAAAAACTGGGCGTGTCAGACCTTTCGCTATTGTCAACACGTCGTTCGGAATGACCCTCAGCCGTCTGCTTTCATTGTTTTTCCTGATTTTTCGAGTTCGCTGTGGATGTTTTTGCATACCATTTATAGTCGACACTATTTGGAGCGATTACCGGATGAGGGAGAGACCGTTCTGGCTGCGATTGAAGCGGAGCGAGCGCACGGTCAGCACTATTGGATGATTGACAATTTTGACGATCAGCTACGTGGCGATTTGTATACGCCTCGCGCCATTATCAATACCTGGAGCGGCTATGCCATCAATAATTTTTGTCGCAATTGCAATCGGCGGAGTGACTTACAGTGGATCGAAAAGATTGATCGGGTAGCGGAGAGAAGGGGAGAAGAGCGATGAGTAAATTTGACTTTGTGTCATTTGCCTCTTTCTCTCACCAATGCTTTGACCATAGCTAGTTGCTCTTCGATATTGAGGTTGGTATTATCCAAATAAACAGCATCCTCAGCTTGCCGGAGTGGACTGACTGCTCTATTGCTGTCGATATGGTCGCGATGTTGTAGGTTTTCTTTGACAGCTTCGTAGCTCACATCCTTTCCTTTTTCCTTCAGTTCAGCATAACGACGTTTGGTGCGTTCTTCGATAGAGGCAGTCACAAACAGTTTGAGCTCAGCATCGGGAAACACGACTGTCCCTATGTCACGACCATCCATTACGATTGCCTTTTTTTCGCCCATCAGGTGTTGTTGTTCCACCATTTTGTGTCGCACAGCAGCGATAGCGGCGACTTCACTCACCACTTTCGCGACTTCCATGCTACGGATTTGGTTTTCGACATTCTTGTCATTCAAAAAAGTGGTGTTTTTTCCGTTGATATTTTCAAAATGAATACGAATGTTAGCCAAGGCTTGTGTTACTTGATCGGCATCATTCCAGTCAATATGCTCTCGAATGAAATACAGGGTCACCGATCGGTACATGGCTCCGGTATCGATATACGTATAACCAATGTCGCGACTCAGCATTTTTGCCAATGTACTTTTGCCGCAAGAAGAATGTCCGTCTATCGCTATGGTGATGTCTTTCAAGACTTTAAATTTTACTTTATTGAACTTCAATTGCAAACAAACAAAAAAGGATTTGTTTTATCTTTGTCCAATATCGAAAAGCTACTCAAAAATCCACTTTCCTATCACACAACCGATTTGAGACGAATAACAAGTTAAAGACGGTACAAATCAAGACAGCCATACAACAATTTGTACCCTCACCTAATTTTATGCAAGAACGACGAATAAGAATTGTAACATAACTTTTTCGTTGATTGACAAAACTACCTATTTTATGAAGTTGATATGGATGCCCATCGCTTTGATGGGACTGCTGACTTGTGGTGGCAATCGTGCCGAGGAATCCGTCGAGCCGACAGCTACAACGCTTATAGAAAATATAGATCCCTTTGCTGACTATTGGTATGCCGGGAAAGCAGAAATCAGTAGCTACGACCTGCGTCAGATGCGCTATGGAGAGGCGAGAAATGGAGACGCTGTATTGGTGTTTGTGACAGAACCTTTTTCTCAATCTAAGCAAGTCAAACTCGATAATCCGAGTGCAGCAGGTGAGGACAATGTCAGCGTACTGAAACTCAATCAACTGCGCAAATTCAATACTGGTATCTATGATTATTCCGTGATGACCTCTGTCTTTCATCCGGTACAGGTCGATCAATTTCCACGCCCTCTGAAGCTCACTAATAGCATCCAAGAGTGGTGCGGACAGACTTTCTTACAGCTCAATTTGGATGGTAGCAAATACAGGACACATGGATTTTCTTACTTCGAATCGGAAGGCGATGTAGAAGGGAAAGTGACCGCCGCTATGACTGAAGATGCGCTATTTACGCATCTACGACTACACAGAGGACAACTACCGGAAGAGGAACTGGAGCTGATCCCTTCCCTCTTTTATACGCGCATGAAACATACCAATAATCTACGCGCACACAAAGCGCGTATTACCAAGGAGGCTTCCGAAAGCACTGCTACTTATATTGTAGAGTACTATCACTTTCCGAGAACTGTCAAGATAGAAGTAGAGCAATCCTTTCCTTATGCCATTCTCGGGTGGCAAGAGGAAGAAGGCAATGGAAGCGAAAAAATGGTCACGCGTGCGCAACTTAGAAAACGTATCAATGAACCGTACTGGCAGCAAAATAGCAATGAATACGGGAGTATGCGAGTAGGGTTGGGATTGAGTCAGTAAGTGTTGTTATATCTTGGAGATATTTGAAAATCTCCAAGATATACCTCTCGACGGGCTCAATAGCCTAACTTATTATGGAAAAAGGGTATTTGTGACCGCTGATTACCAAACGACCTATCTATATTTACTGTTCAAAATCCATTTGGTCACGAGCAGTTATGATTTCCATCAAAGCAAACTTATCTTTCCTTCATTCAGAGAGGAATAAAAATTCGACTGCATTTCCGCTTATTCGAGGGTATTTGATCGTTTTTTATCTCCTTTTGAGCGGTTATCTAGTTGCTAATGATAGCTATATTGATCTAGCTACCGCCGCTGATGGACTTGACTTGATGACCCAATGTCGCTGTTTGGTGACTGAGGAAAAAGATTGGGCAGTAGCGGATGTGGCAGCGAGCAAGGATTTTCAAACACTGACCGAACCATTTGCAGTCGATTACAAAACGATCGTTTGGCTGCATTGTCACTTTAAAAATACCGCTCCTCAAGCTGTCAGCAGGCAACTCGAAGTCGGCAATATTGGCCACTCTGAGTTGTACAGAACACCACAAACTGCACCTCAGCGCAATGGCTACTTGGTCAAATATACAGATCGCCGTCAATATCCCTCTCCATATCGTTTTGAACTAAAACTGAGTTCTAATGAAGCTATCGATACTTATCTTCGATTGTCCCATTTTTCCGTTTTCAATACGCAAGTAAAAGTCGCGCCCAGACTTTGGCATCAAAATAGTGACAACGGCTATGAGCGACAAGCCAAAAACTATTGGCTGGGACTGCTCTGCGGTATTTTCTTTGCCTTTTTTGGGTATGCACTATCCATCTACCGCTTCAATAAAGCCAAATACCTCTGGTATTGGATGGGGTATATTTTCTTCTGCTTTTGGTACATTTTATTTGAAATAGAAATCGACCCCAACGTCAATATTCTCTTTTCCCATTTCCCCAATTTATTTCTTCGACTCAATTCTGTCCTGAGCCAACTGTCCGTCATTTTTTACATCCTCTTTTTCAGAGCCATCATACAGTTAAAGCTTCATCTTCCCAAATTGGATTTCTGGCTAAAGCGACTCGTCTATTTGCTTTGGGCATCTACGGTCTTGGATGTTGTCCTCAATTTTGGATTCAGCGAAGGAATGCTGGCGTATTACAGCTCGCTGGCGGTCAGATTGATTGCACTTTTTGTAGGTATCTATTCTGTGGTCAAAGTGTGGCAATTGAAAATTCCCTTGTCCAAACTGGTCGCTATCGGTACGGCAGCTTGGCTGATCGGGACAGCACTGTTTGTATTGGCAACTTATGATATAGTGACGATTCAGCGAAACTGGTTGTTGCCGTATTCTCACATTTATCTTCAAATTGGGACTTTGGTGGAGTTGTCTTTGTTTGCACTCGCCATTTCCAAAAAACAGCATCAAGTCACCATTGAAAAAGTACAAACCGAACAAGCACTCAGCACGCTTTCTAGCCTGAACGATGCTAAAGATCGCTTTTTTGCCAATATCACCCATGAGTTTCGGACGCCCATCACCGTCATTTTGGGGATGACAGAAGAGCTAACGACGACTACTAAAAAGAGCGTCCACACTAGCTTACAACTCATACAAAATAATGCCAGTCGTCTCCTCCAATTGGTCAATCAACTCCTCGATCTATCTAAAATAGATCAGCAGCAACTGACGCTCCAATATACCCAAGCGAACGTGATCTTATTCATCAAACAACTGATTGTCCCTTTTCAGCATTTGGCGAAACAGCAAAACAAAGCATTGATCTACCACTGCACACCCGACCAAATCAATATGGACTACGATGCTCAAGTGCTACAAACCATTCTCAGCAATTTGCTCTCCAATGCGCTAAAATTCACAGTAGTAGGCGGTCAAATCGAACTGGAAGTAACACAAAAAGAGCAACTACACATTGAAGTGAAAGATGATGGGATTGGGATGACGATAGAGCAGCAAAGCCGCATCTTTGAACGCTTCTATCAAGCCGATCATTCGGATACGCGCCTCTATGAAGGTTCGGGCATCGGGATGGCATTGGTGAAAGAGCTGGTCGATTTGCTAGAAGGCACTATTCAAGTGAAAAGTAAGCGAGAAAAGGCACTATTTTTTCGTTACAACTGCCCATCCGGCAAACTGCACCCTTGCAAACAATCGCGCCTCAGCCGCAAGCGACGCCCATCCCTAATGAAGTAACGACTATAAAAAACTTCACCGATCTACCGCTGCTCCTCATCATCGAAGACAACGCAGATCTAGTCGCCTATCTACAAACCTTTCTACGACAACAATATCGTATCTTAGTCGCTCCCAACGGCGTGGATGGCACAGAACTAGCCATCAAAGAAATCCCCGACATCATTATTTCGGATGTCATGATGCCCCAAAAAGATGGATTCGCAGTCGTACAAGAACTAAAAGCACATCCTCTGACCAATCACATCCCTATCGTGATGCTCACTGCCAAAACTGCCCAAGAAGATCGCCTCGCAGGACTATCCAAAGGCGCAGATGCTTACCTAAAAAAGCCCTTCCAGAAGGAAGAACTGCTCATCCGTCTGTCTCAACTCACCGCTTTACGAGCCATCCTAGAAGAAAAATATCAAACGACCGAAGCAGCACTACCCAAAAGATATTTCCTCAACCAAATGAACGAACACCTCACCACTCATCTCGCCGACGAAGACTTCGATGTCTTCCAACTGAGTCGAGCGATGCACCTGAGTCGTTCTCAAATTCATCGTAAGCTCAAAGCCCTCACCGATCTTTCCACTTCTCAATACATCAAGCAATTCCGGCTACGAGCGGGCAGAAAACTTCTCCTCCAAACCGACTTGACTATCTCTGAGGTTGCTTACCACATCGGCTATAAATATGCCAATCATTTTTCGGCTGATTTTAAGGAATTGTTTGATGTGACGCCTTCCGCTGTGCGTAAATAGTTGGTTATCAGTATGTTTTGCAACAATAGTGTATAGATGTGCAACCACCGCGTACGCCTAAAATCGAACCTCCCTTTACTTTTGATGCATTATTTTCCACTTCAACTATTTGACGCCATGCAAAAATTAAGACTACTCTACACCGCTATCGCTGCCCTATTTCTATGCACGACGCTACGCGCTCAAGTCGAACTCAAACCCGACAGCTCCACCTTCCAAAGCAAAGTCACCATCAACAATCAGCTAGAAAACAACGGCTTAAAATATCCGCTTACCGATGGTACAAATGGGCAAGTGCTGACCACGGATGGTGCTGGGAATTTAGACTGGCGAACTGTGGGAGGTGGGACGGATTTTAGGGATTTCTATGATTATGTGTGTAATACGTCGGGTACTTATAACATAGATGAAATAAGCACAATTATAGAAGAATGTGGAACGCTCTACGATAGTGGCGGCAGTAATGGTAATTACTCAAATAATGAGAATTTAAGTGTTGTCATTGACAACACAGTCTCCTGTGCGATTCGCGTACGAATTATTCTAGAAACCTTAGAGGTAGAGGACGGCAGAGATACACTCTTCATTGGTGGTAATGCTTATTTCGTCGACAGCACTACACCTGATACTTTAGAGTTCAATACTAATCAAGTCACGATTCAATTCAAGTCAGATGCTGCACTTAGTGAAGGAGGGTTCACTGTCAGATGGGAGAGCATGGTATATAGCAGTGGAAGTAGCATTAACGCATCATCTATGTTAGGATTTTTCTATAATGCAGAGCAGCAAGCTCTTGGAGGTGGTATCAACAGAGATAGCGCATGGTATAAAGCGGGAAAACAAGCTATTCTATTTGGAAATGACAGTCAGGCTACTGGAAATCGCAGTACAGCGATAGGGTATAATAACAAAGTGCAAGCAGCTACTAGCGGTGCATTTGGGAGTTTAAATACAGTTACCGAATCAGGCGGAAATGCTATTGGCTCAGACAATATCGTAACAGGCGTTCAGGGCAGTGCGTTTGGCTTTGATAACGTCGCCGCAGGAGAAGAAGGTAGTGCATTTGGAAATGGCAATAATGTTGGTGGGTTTGGAAGTAGTGCTTTTGGATGGGATAATTCCGCTATAGATGGAGCAGCTAGTGCTATTGGTTATAATAATTCCGCCACTGGTGGTCAAAGTAGTGCTATTGGTAGTAATAATAATGCGGATGGATTTCGTAGTAGTGCTTTTGGTGGTTTAGCGTCCGCCCGTGAGAGCAGTGCTTTTGGGTACAACACTTTCTCCAATGTATATGGTGCAATGGCTGTTGGGAGCTATAACGCTAGTATGACAGGAAGTAGCACTCAGTGGATCGCTACGGATTCTGTTTTTGTGGTAGGTAATGGAACAAGTGTGTTTTCGCGATCCACTGCACTCACCATTCTTAAAAACGGAAACATAGGAATAGGCACGACAACACCTGATGAACTACTAGTCATAAACGGAAAGATCAAAATTATTAGTTCAGACTTTTCTAGTAGTAGTAATCCGATCCTGGCAGATGGAGGAGCGTTTGACCTCTTAACAAATGGGGGTATTTATTGTGACAGCGATGGAGCTTTTAGTCTAGGAAGATCTGGCAAAAGGTGGAGGCAGGTGTATGCCACCAACGGCACCATCAATACCTCCGACGCCAGAGAAAAAAGCAATATCAAAAAGCTAGACTACGGTTTGGAAGAAGTCTTGCAAGTGAGGCCCGTCCGCTTTCAGTGGAAAGATCGGAAAGAAGAAGGCGAAAAGCTAGGCTTAATTGCGCAAGATTTATTGAACATTTTACCTGAGGTCGTGAATACCCACGATTGGGTGACCACAGAAGAAGGTGAGCACAAGAAAGTAGCTGCCGAGCGATTGGGCGTTTACTATTCAGACATTATTCCCGTGCTGATTCATGCCATTCAAGAACAGCAAGAACAAATAGAGACGAAGAATGAACTAGTCGATGAGCTCATCGCCAAAAATGAAGCACTCGAAGCGCGCCTAGCCAAAATAGAAGCCCTCTTAAGTTCCAACCCTACAGAAATCACCACTCAACGCACCCTGTTGTCCTCCGCTCAGCTCAACCAAAACACACCCAACCCTTTCAACGGCAAAACCACCATCAGCTACTTCATCCCTGAGGACGTTAGCCAGTCCGCCATCCGCCGCCATCCGCATCACTGACCAAAGTGGCGCAATCATCAAAGAAATACCGATACAGCAAAACGGTGCAGGACAGCTCGAACTCGATGCGACTACACTCAATGGAGGTGCGTATTTCTACACTTTAGTTTTGGATGGAAAGGTATTCGAGACGAAGCAGATGGTGCTGACGAAATAAGCCCTTTTCATTACTTTATGAGATTACAAACTTGTCCTATCTAAATAAAGCTGCTTTAGATGACAGTAGCCTTTCTTTTCGAATTCTCTTAGCACAAAAAGGGGAAAGTCAAAGCTGACTTTCCCTTATCTTATAGAGAGTTTGAAATAGACTGTGGAGGTAGTCTCATATCTCACGTCTCATAATCTCATATCTATTTCTCTTCCACTTCCTCAAACTCCACATCGGTCACATCCTCTGTAGTGCCATCAGTCGCTGCGCCATTCGCATCGGCTTGTGCGCCGCCTGCTGCTCCATCTGCACCTGCGGCATTCGCTTGTGCTTGATAGATTTCTTGGCTCGCTTCTGACCAGGCATTATTCAAAGCTTCGGTAGCGGTATCGATTCGGCTCAAATCCTCAGACTTATGCGCTTCTTTCAACTCATTCAACGCACCTTCGATCTTCGTTTTATTGTCGCCTGAGATTTTATCGCCATACTCTTCTAGCTGCTTCTCCGTTTGGAAGATTAAGCTATCCGCCATATTGATTTTCTCTACGCGCTCTTTGGCTTGACGATCTTGATCCGCATTTGCTTCTGCCTCGTTCTTCATTCTTTCGATCTCCTCTTTGGACAGTCCAGTCGAAGCTTCGATACGAATACTTTGCTCCTTACCTGTACCTTTATCTTTCGCCGAAACACTCAAAATACCATTCGCATCTATGTCAAACGATACCTCGATTTGAGGAACACCTCGACGCGCTGGTGGAATGTCACCTAGAATAAAGCGACCGACCGAGCGGTTATCTTTCGCCATTGGACGCTCTCCTTGTAGGATATGAATCTCTACGGAAGGCTGATTGTCTGCTGCTGTTGAATAGACTTTTGACTTCTTCGTCGGGATGGTAGAGTTGGCTTCGATGACGACATCATAGACACCACCCATCGTTTCGATACCCAAAGATAGAGGCGTCACGTCAAGTAGCAACACATCTTGTACATCACCGCTCAAAACACCACCTTGGATCGCAGCACCTACGGCTACTACCTCGTCAGGGTTTACACCACGGTTTGGCTTCTTCCCAAAGAAATCCTCCACTGCTTTTTGTACCGCAGGGATACGAGTCGAACCACCCACAAGGATGATCTCATCGATTTCGCTTTTGTTCAAACCTGCATCTTTCAATGCTTCTTGGCAAGGCTTCAACGTACGCTGTACCAAATCGTCTGCCAATTGCTCAAACTTCGAGCGGCTGATTTTGACAACCAAGTGCTTTGGCACACCATCTACAGCTGTGATGTATGGCAAGTTGACTTCTGTCTCAGAGGACGACGACAACTCAATTTTCGCTTTCTCTGCTGCATCTTTCAAACGCTGTAACGCCATTGGGTCTTTGCGCAAGTCCATGCTTTCTTGCGTCTTGAACTCATCTGCCAAGAAGTTGATCAAAACACGGTCGAAGTCATCACCACCCAAGTGGGTATCACCATTGGTTGATTTTACTTCAAATACGCCTTCTCCCAAATCTAGGATAGACACATCAAACGTACCACCACCCAAGTCATAGACTACGATGGTCATGTCTTTGTTGCGCTTGTCCAAACCATACGCCAAAGCGGCTGCTGTCGGCTCATTGATGATTCTTCGGACATTCAAACCAGCGATTTCGCCAGCTTCTTTGGTCGCTTGACGCTGAGAGTCATTGAAGTAAGCCGGTACAGTCACGACTGCTTCTGTTACTTCTTGACCCAAAAAGTCTTCCGCTACTTTTTTCATTTTCTGCAAGACCATCGCAGAAATTTCTTGAGCGGTATAGGCACGTCCGTCGATATCCACGCGGACGGTATCATTATCTCCTTTGACTACTTTATAGGCAACATTGTCCACCTCATTTCCGACTTCCGAGTAGCGTTGTCCCATGAAACGCTTGATGGAAGAAACGGTTTTCTGTGGATTAGTGATGGCTTGTCGCTTTGCAGGATCCCCAATTTTGCGCTCTCCGTTGTCCAAAAAGGCAACAATGGAAGGGGTAGTTCGGCGTCCTTCATCGTTGGCAATGACAACCGGCTCATTTCCTTCCATCACAGCTACACAAGAGTTGGTCGTTCCTAAGTCGATTCCAATAATTTTACTCATTGCTGTATTGATTCTTAACGCTTGCGCGTTGGCTGTTAGCTATTAGCCACTGGCTGTTAGCCTGTTCAGCGGAAAGCTTTGGTTCAGCACTTTTATCAAGAGAGAACCCTAGCTTTGCACAAGCTGTAGTTTTAGTTAAAATATTTCCAATCCTTTCTATTACAACAGTTATGCCCAAGTGTTCGGACTGTCGTTTTGTACGTTTTGGTGGGAGAGTATGTCAAATAATGGCAGGTGAGTTCGGTTTTGGGTGACAAAATGTCGGATTCGGTATTATATAGATCGGATTGCCGAAAAAGAGATACCTCTAAGTTTTATGATTCTTTTGGGCTTTCCAAAAAATAGATTCTTCTCGTCTTTGATGAGCTGTATGTTCATGCTTGATGCTAGCGCGTTTAGCTGACCTCAACGATACAAAGCGAACGATTGTATTCGCTATTCTACTTTGCTTACATCAGTTATCGGTCTAAATGGAATGGTGAGATTGAGCATTGGAAAAGGAAGAACTGTGCCTTCTTCGTATAGTCCAATGATAGCACCTACATCTACACCTATATTTCTGCCTACGAAGCGCATACCTACTAAACTTATCGTTTGGAGTGACTTATCTGTACTGTTGATGTAGTTTTCAGTGATGAACAAGAAGTTTTTTTGATTTGATACATGGTACTAAAAGTCAGCAGTGGGCGTCCAGACCATTGCGCTTTCTCTACGTCTTCGATTTCTTCAAGAGGGGTCGTACTGTAAGTGATACCTATGGAAAAGTTCCGTTCTCTCGTACCGAAGGTAGGCGCCACATACAGAAAGCTAAAGAAATCTTGTCCACCGATCACACTACCTACATGAGCACCAGCTGCTAGATGAATACGATCTTGCTGAATCGGAAGGCTGAGTTTGGGGCTGATCCAAACAGGCAATCTACTTGCAAAAAGGAGTGCTGGAAGTGTACTGACCCCGACAGAAAAATTTTTAGCCAGTCCTAGACCATACTCATGCTGCGCCAATGAAAACGTTCGATAATATCTTTCTCTGGTCTCTAAACCATAGCCACTTTGCCCGAAAAAATAGTGCGTGTAGTGAGCGTTGGTACTCTTTTCACCTTTGGTGACTATTCTTCCTTGCTTTGTTTTGAAATTTCTGACCCAAGTGACATTCATCTGAGGTATATAAATGACACCTAGCACATCAGACATCAAAATGATGTGATCTCTATTTTCCTCCAGTATCCTACCTATGAACTCACTGCCATCATCCGTTTGTACCATCGAAATACCAATACCAGTAGTGTCTGTAGCCGTCTGATCAGACTGGGAGAACAAGGAATAGGAGAGGAAGCAGCAGAGGATAATGAGGTAATTCTTCATAGTTGAGTTATCTGACAGTGTATTAGCATATTTTATTCAATGTGAAGCGATCTAATTGAAGTCGAATATCACCCCTACATTGCTACTGAGGGAATGTTCAAAAAAGTGTGTCAAGTGAATAAATATTATAAATGTTGGTCAAACCGATCAGGGAACTCTCTTTTGAACTCCAAGATGACTTTTTTGAAAGAATGAATACGCTTGCTCCACACCTTTTCCTTACGCATCA
>JBCDHX010000101.1:0-20955 GCA_038749535.1 Bacteroidota bacterium | reverse complement strand
TGGGGCAATGCCAAAATGAATAGCCCGTCGGCTTTGCCTGTCCCGACTCTCGGGGAGACAAATACCATGCTCATGTCGCTGAAAAATTGAATCATTTGATAAATCAAAGAGCAAAAAGGAATTTGATGCGTTTGCCCTAAATCAGAAAAGAGATACAAGCTAAAAACTTGTATCCTTTTTCATTTAAGACTGTCTAGTCTACCATCTCAAAAATCTATTCTTTAACTCAAAATGGAGCATAAGATAATAAAACGTCCATCAGGTATCATTCACTATTGGATATCGCCCAGAAAAGAAGAATATATCGTTTTCTTACACGGTGCGTTGATGGATCATACTTTATTTCAGCATCAGGTTGAGTTTTTCAAGGAACATTTCACGGTACTGACATTGGATGTGCCTGCACATGGTCGATCTAGACCTTACACTTCATTCAGCTTAGAAAAAGCGGCGCATGAGCTTCACCATATTTTAGAAATAGAAAATATAAGCAAAGTACATCTTGTCGGGCAGTCCATGGGCGGCTATATCGGGCAGTTATTTGCTTACCATTATCCTGAGTGGACGCAGAGTTTGACCACTGTAGGTTCTTCTCCTTTGCAGTTAAAATACTACTCTAAGTGGGATATGCGACTAATGTCAATAACACCTTTTTTGCTTCGGCTTTATCCAACTAGCTACTTCATTAAAACAGTCGCTCAACAAATTGCTTGCACAGCAGCAGGGGGAGATCATGCCAAAGAAACGCTGACACAGTACACCAAAGAAGACATCGTCAAAGTAATGAGTGCTGTTTATCCAGCGGTGCAGCACTTCAATATTGAGCGATTAAACGTTACTATGCTCATCACTTATGGCGAAAAAGATGTCACGGGAAAGGTACAAGACTACTGCAATAGATGGGCGAAGGAAGAAAATAGACCTTTGAAGGTCATAGAGAAAGCAGCTCACAATGCCAATTTCGACAATCCTGAACAGTTCAATCAGGTGCTTTACGACTTCTTAAATGGCTAGTCTATTTCAGCGTGAGCAGCAGTAAAACTCATCTACACAAATCAAAAAAGGGATATAAGTTCAAAACTCATATCCCTTTTCAATAGACGAGACCTAGTCTAATATCTAAAGTCTATCGTCTAACATCTCAAAGAAATCATCCAGCAAAATCCACCGTCACCGTACGTCCGATACACTTCGCTTTCACTTTCTGTCCTTCTTTTACTTTACGCATAAAGCCTTCTTGTGGGTCTGGCTTAGACGCATTGTAAATACCAATTTTACGGTTCGCTTCCTCAGATACACCAGGATCGACTGACTTCGCGATTCTGTACTCCTCCAATGCGCCTAAGATAGACAAACGCTGTTCCCAAGCATCACCACAGCTACGACCTACTTTGGCGTAGTAGTCGCCCATCAACATATGCGCTTTTCCTGCTACTTCAGGAGAGTTTGTTCCTTTCTGCGCTCTTCCCAATACGCCGGAAGTACTATTTTTCTTATGGAAAGTCGTGTAGCCAATCCAGAAGTTGTACTCGTTTTCCTTCTCTTTCTCCTCTGCTTTGTCGATGGCTTCTTCCCACTTTGCAATCGCTTCGTCGTACTTGCCTTCCTTGTACAAATCGCGAGCGTGCGCACCGGGATTTTCTTTGTAGAACTCTGCCATCCGGACAGCATTCACTGAGTCTGCATAAGCTGTATACTTTGCTTCCAGCTCGACCATGATGGGTTGCTCTTTCTCACAACCACGTTGTAGCAAAGTGTTGTAGATACTTTTGACCAACTCACCATTATATGGGTCAGCTTTATATTGTGGCACTAACTTCTCTTTGAAGAAATCACAATCGAAAATGAAGTTTTCGATAGGCGCATAGACTGCCACCATCGCATCTTTCGCTTGCTGGTAGTAGCCACCATACTGCTTGTTGTTTTTGATATTGTAGTCCGCGATTTTTGTCAATTGGTCATACACCTCACGCGCTTTTGCTTTGTCCATCAATTCGTTGGTGAACTGAAAGTTGACAATACGCGCATACGGATCGATGATGATATACTCAGACTCATTTCCGGCTACTGCAATGGCTTCGTCTAGCACTTTAATATTGTCTTCATAGGGTACATTCAAGGTATAGAACATATTAAATGCCTCACGACCGCGAATGTATCCAACATATTTGTCCATGTCTGTATTCAACAACGTGATGCTACCTGCTTTCACACATTCCACCCACTGATCGTACATATCTAAGACCATTTGTTTGAACTCTTCCTTTTTGGCGGCATCTGATTCTGCTTTGAATTTTGCTAGATACATATCTACACCATTCGAGAAGTGCAAATCGCGTTTGCCATCTGCTGCGGGAGCTGCTTTGAATGCTTTTTCCCAATACGGAAATGCTTCGTCATAATTTTCTGCCTTGAAAAAGTCGCGATACAATACGTGAGCTTCTTCTATCTCGCCTTTGTTGGGCAAATCGTTCCATGTCTCACATTGTGAGTAAGCTACCATAGAAACTATTGTCAACAAGAAAGCTATTAATCCTAATTTTCTCATAACTAATCAAATTTTCGTTTAAAGAACCAAGAGTTATCGTTCAGAGTGAATCCAAGCGTCATTTTGAAATAATTTTCGTCTATAACGTCTGACAGTCCAAATTGTCCACCTTCCAATGCAAAGTTGACAAAAGAGGTCTGTTGACGTGGCAACGTGAGTGGCAAGCCCAATCCAATGGTCAGTCCGCGTTTTGTGAGCTGCTCGCCATTGAAGGTACGTGGATCGTTCTCATAAAATGCGCCCAGTCGATAGCGGAATCGCTTGTACGCTCTGTTGTAAGAAGTCGCATCTGGTATCCACTCCAGACCTGCGCTAAAGCGAAAAGCATCCGACAGATCGTCTGGTTTGGCTTCGTTGGTATAGTTGCTCCAAAGGGAAGAACCATATTCTACACCCACCATCAATTTGTCCTGATCGACATAGCTCAACCCAAAAGTATAAGCAGCAGGTAGTGTACCTTGTTCATTGACGCCTATGGCATTGATGAGGGTATCTACGCGTAAGTCTTTGACTCGATCCCCTAGTTCACCTGTCGGAATCGGTGCATCCGTCACAGAATAAACGCGTCGATATAGTCGGTCGCTAGTGGTACTGAATCCCATATTGCTATTGCCATACAGCCCCACTGATATTTTCTTGCCATTGGGTTCTAGGACACCATCCCTATTGAGCGATTTGAACTCATAGTCATAAGCTACACCTGCATTCCAGACAAATCCATTGACATTTATATCATCGGCGAAGTCGTCGAAGTAGTAGATCGTTTCGCCATCGATGAATGCCTGCCGGGTATTGTTGATGCGACCAAAGACATAACCCAAGTTGACACCTGCGCCAAAATTTTTGTAGCGAAATCCATTACCCCAAGCCAGGCGATATGTACCTCCTGTACCTTTGAATACGCCTCTGCTATTGCTCGTTTCGCTCAGAGGTGAGTTGACTTCGATATCATAGCTAACAGTACTATATGGTGCCAATGAAAACATCATCCCGGCACTGAATTCCGGCACGATTCTGTCTAACAATTCGTTAATAGGATTGCGTAAAGGAAAACCCAATGCCAAGTAGTTCAAATTGCCACTCCACACCTCTTCCGTCTGTCTTCCGGCATCCAATTCTGCACGACGACCAAAGACCCCCACCTCAAAAGAAGTCGAGCGCAACCAACCCAAAGAGGCCGGATTGAGTGGATTTAAGTGAAAAGGATCATGATAGGTCGCCGTTAAGCCACCCATGCCCAAACTAGCCGCGTAGGGCTGATCGTTCAGGTCGCCTATGCCTAAAATAGAGTAAGGTGAGTTGTATGTAGGTTCTACCTCATTTTGACTCTGAGCTACTGAAAAGCTCGCGCTCCACATGACCAGCAAACAGCCCGCTTGTGTCAACCAGCGGTTGCTATTTATGCTATTCCTCCAATGATACATGGTAGTTTAAAATTTCGTTGAGTCCTTGTAAGACCAAATCGGAAGCCGCAAATATCTTTCTTTTCAAGTGATTTGCAAAAAAAATACCATCACCTCCCGTTAAAATGATATTAATGCGCGCCCATTGTTGCGTAGACCAGTCAATAACACCTTGCATTTCTAAGACAGCACCCCATAGTGCACCGTTTTGTAATGCATGAATCGTACTTTCTCCAATATGAGCAGTTTGCCACTCCATTGGAACGAGCGGTAGTGCGCTAGTTCCTTCATGCATGGCACGTAGTCGCATCCATATGCCCGGCGCGATATTGCCGCCGAGATAAATGTGTCCATCTATCAACCAATCATATGTGATGCAAGTCCCGGCGTCGATAACCAAGCTATTTTGGTGGGGATACAACTGATGTGCGCCCATTACTGCTGCTATTCTATCTTTCCCCAATGTCTGAGGCGTCTTGTAGCGATAGTCAATCGGCAGTTTTAAATCACTCGTCAGTTCGACAGCTTGATGCTCTGCCAGCCATTGTGCCACCTTTGTAGACAACTGACTGACATTAGAATAGATGATGTTCCGTATGGAATGGTTGGTTAAGGCAGCGTTAAGGTCATCAATTTCAAGATATTGCCATGTCCCTTTTTCGACGATTTGGTCATTTTCAAAGATGCCGTATTTAGTGCGAGTGTTGCCGATGTCCAATGCTAATCTCATCTTTCTTAAGTTTTTCTGTTTTCTTGAATAGGAAGGTTAAGCTTAATGTTTTGAATGACGAATGACGGGGATTCAGCAAGGAATTTGACCGCGGTACTTCTACTTCACCAAGCACTGTCTAATTTAAGCCTTCAGAAATGGAGGAATGTAGCTAAATTTCCCGTAATTCGTAGTTGTGGTATTTGTTGACAAGCTCACTTGATGATTTAAAATAAAATAGCAGTCGTCAAGTAATACGCTGAACAAACCGTCATTCTAAATTCATCATTCGTAATTGAATAAAATGCACATCGACATCATCAGCGTCCAGCCAGCTTTGCTGGAGGGTCCTTTTCAACATTCTATCCTCAAACGTGCACAGCAGAAAGGCTTACTAACGGTAGAAGTCCACAATTTGAAGGATTTTGGATTGGGCAAACATCATCAAGTAGATGATTATCAGTACGGTGGAGGCGCAGGTATGGTCATGATGGTAGAGCCGATGGCAAATTGCATTGAACATTTACAAACCAAAAGAACCTTCGACGAAGTCATTTATCTGACACCGGATGGCGAGACGTTTAATCAAGGCATCGCTAATCAATTGTCGCTTTTCAAAAATCTACTACTAATTTGTGGGCACTACAAAGGACTCGATGAGCGTATCCGAGAGCAGTACGTGACGCGCGATATTTCGGTAGGTGACTTCGTGCTGTCGGGTGGCGAATTACCTGCGGCAGTCGTCGTCGATGCCATTGGGAGATTACTGCCCGGCGTACTCAATGATGAAACTTCTGCCCTTTTCGATTCTTTTCAAGATGATCTATTAGCTCCGCCTGTCTATACGCGCCCATCAGAGTTCAGAGGATGGAAAGTACCCGATATTCTGCTCTCCGGCAATGATGGTGCAATAGAAGAATGGAGGTATCAGCAGTCGATCAAAAGAACAGAAGAGCGGCGACCAGATTTGCTGAAAGACTAATCATTGGCTCTCTCACTTTCTCACTCTCTCAAACTCTCATTTTCATCAATGCTTGCAAAAAGAATCATTCCTTGCCTAGACATCAAAGACGGACGCACCGTCAAAGGGGTCAATTTTGTTGATCTGCGCGATGCCGGTGATCCGGTAGAATTGGGGGCGCTGTATAGCGAAAAAGGGGCAGACGAACTCGTTTTTCTGGACATCACAGCCACCGTCGAAAAAAGAGATACTTTGGCATCTTTGGCTAGAGATATTGCGGCGCATCTGAACATTCCTTTCACCATCGGTGGTGGCATTCGGAGTATAGCGGATGCAGAGCGATTACTGGAATCGGGCGCAGATAAAGTGTCCATCAACTCAGCCGCCGTAAGAAGACCAGAATTGATCGAAGAACTTGCCAAACGATTTGGTAGCCAATTCGTTGTAGTAGCAATAGATGCGAAGTCGATATCCGATGAGTGGATTGTGCATTTGAATGGCGGTCGAGTGCCGACAGAAAGGCGCCTTTTCGAGTGGGCGAAAGAGTGTGAATCACGTGGCGCAGGCGAAATTCTATTTACTTCTATGGACCATGACGGCACAAAAGCTGGCTTTGCGAATGTAGCCACAGCTCACATTTCAGAGACCTTGAATATTCCGGTTATCGCCTCGGGCGGAGCAGGTAAGATGGAACATTTTTACGATGTCTTTACCGAAGGAAAAGCGGACGCAGGACTCGCAGCGAGTATCTTTCACTTTAAGGAAATCGGGATAGGAGAACTGAAAGCATATTTGAAAGAAAAAAATGTAGCTGTGCGAATATAGTTTATGACTCATAATACATGACCCATGATTAAGAAAATCAACTACTAAAACATAGATACTTATGAAAAAATCACTATTCATTTTCGCTCTATTGATGGCGGTTGTATGGGCATGTGGAGGCGAAGAATCATCTGATACATCATCTACAGCAAACAAACCCAAAACGACCAAACCAAAAGCTATGGCAGTGAATGGCAAAGCAGTTTATCAAAAAAATTGTATCGTTTGTCATGGTGTTAATGGCGACATGGGCGCAAGTGGTGCATTTAACTTGACAACTTCACAGCTGGCTGTCGAGGAGCGCGTCGCCGTCATCACTAACGGCCGAAATGCGATGGCGTCTTACAAAAATCTATTGAAGGAAGAAGAGATACAGGCAGTAGCGGAGTATACAATGACCTTGGCAGAAAACTAAGTAGATGTCAATACATATTTCACGCGTTTTGGGATTGATGTCGGGCAGTTCACTGGATGGGCTGGATGTTGCTCTTTGCGATTTTCAGTATCAACTAGAACCCACTTTTGAGCTACTCGACTGGAACATCCAAACAGCCGCTACTCTACCCTATTCGGAAGCTTGGCAAGAGCGACTGCTGACGCTAGTGCATGCCAACGCCAAAACATTCGCAATCACACATACGCAATACGGTCGATACATTGGCGAACTGATAGGTGACTTTCTAGCTCACCAAGAAATGCAGCCCGACTTTGTCGCTTCTCACGGTCACACGATTTTTCATTTTCCAGATCAGCACGCCACTACTCAAATCGGAGAAGGCGCAGCCATCGCAGCAGTAAGTGGCTATCCGGTAGTTTGTGACTTTAGAAGCATGGATGTAGCACTCGGCGGTCAGGGCGCACCTATCGCGCACATCGCTGACGACTATTTGCTGGATGACTATGACTTTTACCTCAATCTAGGTGGCATCGCGAATGTGACTGCTCGCGAGGGGGACAACTGGACAGCTTTTGACATCAGTGGTGCGAATCAAGTGTTGAATGCCATCGTCGCCGAAAAAGGTTTGGAGTATGATGATAGAGGGCAACTGGCAGCATCAGGGAAGGTACTAGCTTCTGTTCTAGAGTCTTCCAATCGATTGGATTATCTACATCAGGCTTTACCCAAAACATTGGATAATCAGTGGGTGCAGCAAGAACTACTGCCGCTTTTCAAAATGAAACAATTTTCTGTTCCAGATCGGCTACGTACCGCTTGTGAGCATACTGCTTATCAGGTAGCAATTGCCGTGCAGCCATTTTTGCCAGAAAATAGAACGGCAAAACTCGTTGTGACAGGCGGCGGTGCGAATAATGACTTTTTGATGCAGTGCTTGCGCGATCAATTAGAGAAAGTGGGCAAAGTGACGGTCGATATTCCCGAAAAAGTGATCGTCGATTTCAAAGAAGCGGCAATGATCGCGCTGATGGGATTGATGCGAACAAAAAATATTCCTAATTGTAGGGGAAAAGTAACTGGTGCAGCACATGACACCATCAACGGCAGCATCTATCAAGGCCGGAAAAAGCAGATATAATAATGGACACAACTATGCAGATCGGCGATCTATCTTTTCGACCTTTCATTGAAGAAAAAAAGCTACAACAGCGCGTCGCTGAACTAGGACAGCAAATCGGTAAAGACTACGAAGGCAAGCGTCCCATCTTTCTTTGCATCCTAAATGGCTCTTTTATTTTTACTGCTGATCTTGTCCGCTCTGCCAATATTGAATGCGAAATCGCTTTCATGAAACTCTCTTCTTATGAAGGGACAGCGTCCACCGGACACGTCAAAACCATTTTTGGCTTACAAATTCCTATCGAAAACAGACACGTCATCATCGTCGAAGACATCGTCGATACCGGACGCACCATGAAAAAATTGCTGGAAGATCTGAACGCTATGAATCCGGCTTCGCTCAAAATAACAACGCTACTTCTAAAGCCTGATGCCTTACAGTATACTGATCTGGATCTGGACTATGTCGGCTTTGAAATCGAAGATCGCTTTGTAGTCGGCTATGGACTGGATTATGATGGATTGGGGCGCAATTGGAAGATGATCTATCAGGTAGTATAAATCGTAAAGTCACCCAGTGAATGTTAGCTGGACACTCACTGTATCGAGAAACATGGCTCTCTATACTTGACAAGTTAAGTAGGTGAGCGCATTTATTTTCCGATTACACGACGGTATCTTTTGTGCTCATATTTCGTTGAAAAGCCTCGCTGACGCTAAGGCGTCGCCTATATTTTTCGCCTCATCTGAACCAAAAATATACATCGTCAGTAAAGGAAAATATTTACCCTCAACCACTTACCGGGTGACGAATGTATTACTTCCCATCTTTATTTTTCGCTAAATCTGCTTCCAGCTCTTTCACCTGCTTTTGCAGTTCTAGCAATTGTCGCTTTTGCTCCTCTACTTGCTGCTGCATGGCTTTGAGTTGTTCGCGCTCGGCGGTGATGGCTTTTGCGGTGCTACTTTTGATCTTGGTGATCTCTTCTTTAGCTTGTTGGCGAGCGGTATAAATTTCAGCAGAGGCTTCTTTTTTCACGGTGTTGATCTCTTTTAGTGACGCATTTCTAGCCGCTTCTGCTTCTTCATTATATTGCGTTTTCTTCTCTGCCAATGTTTCTTGCAATGTTTTCAAAGCATCGCGTTGCTTGGTTCTCGCCTCATCTAGGTCATCACTCAGCTTCGCCAATTCGTCGCGCTGCTGCTCAGCTAGGCTTTCTTTTTCCTGCGCATGTGTCTGTCGCAGTTCACTGAGTTCTTCGTTATTACTTTTCTGTAGATCGGCGACGGACTTGGCAGCGGCTTCTTCCTCTGCGGCGATTGCCGCTGCTGCTTCCTTCCGCATATCTAGTACCGCTAGTGCCAATGTCTCTTTCTGCTGCGCCAGCATTTCTTGCAAGTGTTTAACTTCGTTGGCAGCTTGTTCTTGTGTGGCAGCGATTTCCCGTGCAGCCATCTCTTTAGCTTTAGCAACTTCTGCAATAGTAGCTTGCTTCTCAGCAGCAGCTTTCTCTCGTGCTGCTTGTATGGCTTTTGCTCCTTCTTGCTGAGCGGCGGCGATGCGTTCAGCAGCCGTTCGTTTGCTTTCGGCGGTTTGTTCAGCAGCTTGCTGTGTGACGCGCGCCGCTTCTTCTTTGGCTTGGGCGATCTCTGCTGCCGCTTGTAATTTGGCGTTTTTGATTTCTTCGGCAGCTTTTTCGCGAGCGGCGACCACTTCTTGAGCAGAGCTAGACTTGGCTGTTTTTTCTTGTGCTTCGGCTGCTTGCACAGCGCGTGCTGCCTCTTCTTTGATGGTCTTTAGTCGCTCATCGGCAGTGGTTTTGGCAGTTTCTATAGATGTGGCATATTGTGTTTTGGCATCTGCAATCTGGGCAGCAGTGGACTGCACGACTTTGTCAGCTTCTTCCTTGGCCTTCTCAATTTCTGCTTCTGCTTTTTCGCGGGCAGCAATGACATCTTGGGACGTCTGTGATTTGATGTTTTCTTCCTTTTCTTTGGCAGCAGCTATGGCTGCCTTTAGTTCTTCTTCAATGCGTACTTTTTCTTGAGTTGCCCTTTCTTGCGCTGCTTTCACTTCGGCTGCGATCCGCGTCCGTTCCGCTTCGGCTTTTTGCTGGGCTTGAGCGACTTTATTAGCCTCAGCAGCATTGATGTCTTGAATGGTTTGAGCAGCTTTCGATTTGGCTTCGGCAACTTCCTGAGCAGCAGCCATTTCCGCATCCTTGATGTTGCTTTGTGCTCTTTGAACAGCTAGATCAGCCGCTTGCTGTTCTTCGGCGACGCGTTGTTTGGTTTCATTGATTTCTTCGGCAGCCTTTTGCTTGGCTTCTGCTACTTCTACGGCATAGGTCGCTTTTTCTTTGGCGTTTTCTTCTTTTAGATCAGCGATGGCACTCGCATTTTGCTCTTGTACCAATGCTTTTTCTTCGGCAGCTTTCCGTCTAGCTTCAGCCACCTCAAAAGCCGCTTTTTCCTTCTCCAATACTGCATTTTCGCGTATCTGTGCGATCTCTGTCGCCGCATTTTCTTTGGCAGCCAAAATCTGCTCAGCAGCCGTCGCTTTAGCATTGACGACATCTTCTGCTGTCTGTCCTTTTTCTAATTTAGCTTGTTCGCGAGCTTCTTGTATAGTGGTAGCCGTTTCTTCTCGGATGCGTTGTAGCTCGCTATTCGCAGTCTCTTTGGCAGAAGCGATTTCATCGGCATATTCAACTTTAGCCAGCTCTAGTTGCTCTTTGACTTTTTTGACTTCGGCAGCAGCAGCTTCACGAGTCGCAGCTACTTCCTGAGCGGCTTCTAGCTTAGCCGTTTCGATGGTTTCCGTGGCTTTTTGTCTAGCTTCTTGCACATCCAGTTGGATGCGTTCTTTCTCGCTGTTGGCAGTTTCTTTGGCTTCGGCTATGCTTTTGGCAAGTGCCTCGCGAGCTTCTTTAATTTCGGCTTGGGAGCGTTCGCGCGCATCAAGAACTTCTTGTGCGTATTGCGATTTTTTGCGCGCAGCTTCTTCTTGTGCTTGCGTGACTCCGCTTTGTATGTTGGCTTTCTGATCGGCAGCTCTTCGTTCTTCAGCGGCGATTTCTTCACGCAATTTCTTCTTGGTCGCGCGGAGTTGTTCTTCTAGTGATTTGACCTCTGGATCATTTTTAACATTGGCTGTGGAAGTGGCTGACTTCGCATTTTTGAGAGAAGAAGTGGCACTCAGAGAAGCACCGGCTTTTGGAGAAGGTAGATCAGCATCGACTTTCTGGTCATTGACCATAGTCGGATCCAGTTTTTGGACGAAACAGGTGGCGAGCTGTTTGAATTCGAGTTGGCGATTGGCATTGACCGTGAATTTACGCATCTGATTTTGCACATTATTTTTGATGTACATCGTCTCAATAATGGTACTCGCAAACCATTTGGCAGCATCTAGATCCAATTGTAAAGAGTTGACGTATTCAGGAATATCGCCTTGTTGATTTTTCTGCCCTTGACCAGTAAATCGATAGCTTTTACGCACTTTATTGACGTCCATGAAGATGATCTCGTCATTTTGATTGAAAGAAACACCTGCTTTGGAAGTGACGGTCGCGATAACTCCTTTGCTTTCGTTGCGCAGCGCGATGGCATAGCTGTAGTTGCCACGGACAACCATTGTCTGATCGTGCGTACGTAAGATGTTGATGTTGTTGATGACTTTATCTTCTGAAATCAAGCTCGCGCAATCTTGTGCGGTCAAGATTATGGAGCAAAGCAATGAAATGATGAGTAGCCAATACTTCATAAGATTCCAATTTTAATGGTTGGGCAAAAGCATTTTTAGAAACACTCCATTTGGTGAGTGATTTTCTATTTTACGATTCGGGCAACTGAATTTCTATTACTTGCTAACGTCGGAAGCAATTAATCATTGTTAGCGTAGATACGGCTTGAGTGAGTGGCGGGTTTTGGTCGTTCAGTGACGGTTTCTTTCCTACAAGATACATTAAATTGACGTGTGACGCAAGTCCTTTCATAGCTAACGAATATCTACAACCGCCTCCTTCTTTGTCATTTTATGTACTACTTGACATCTAAACCTCTAATTCTTTCGTTCTAAAGAAAACAAATTAATCAACCATGAAGAATTTCATCCCATTGGTGCTGCTCCTATCCATTTTTGCAGCCTGCGAAGACAAAGATGCGCAAGAAGGTAGTTTATCCCTCCAATTTCAGCTGACCTATGATGGCGAACCACTCGCTATGTATGACGAGCAAGCTTATGCAGACAATCAATCTATCTTTTTTGATCGCTTCAATCTCTTTTTGTCCAACGGCAATTTGATTAAAGATGGTACAGAAAATTTTGCGTTTGATGTTCTTTTCTTGAATTTTAGCGATATACAAGACAAAGACAGCGCAGAGAAAGGACTAGAAGTTTTGCTAACCGATATACAGGCGGGCGAATATACCGCGCTAGAGTTGGGCATCGGTTTAGCACCAGAATGGAACGCAACAACACCAGAAGATTATTCCTCTTCTCATCCACTCTCCAATAACTATTGGTCGCAATGGGACAGCTATATTTTTACGGTCATCGAAGGCAAAGCCGATCCTGATGGCGATGGGATGCATGATGTCGCTTTGACCTATCATATCGGGAAAGATGAAAATTTCTATCCCCGTACATTCGCTATGCCAATCACGATAGAAGGTGGGAAGACCACGAGTTTTCAGTTTACACTCGATCTAAAAGAGGTCTTTGAGAATGCAGAAGGTTCTCTGGACGTTGCTGCCAATCCAGTCGATCATTCAACGAAACCTGAGGTGTATGAGTTTTTGATGGAGAATCTGGTAGAAACTTTAAAGTTGAAACAGCTCTAAGCTATTCAGCAAGAGATTTGGCTTTTGCGATGGTAGCTTGGCTTTATTTTGAGAGCTATGACTTTCCGATTTGGAAGGTCATAGCTCTAGCTCTTGATTTTTTGTAAAGTGTCCTATAAATGAAGGCTTTACTCGAAGTAAAACCTTCACTCTGGCTAAGCCGCTTTTTTCTTCTCTTTCTTTTTCGCTTTTGGTTGCTTTTCTTCCATTTCCTTCACCGCTATTTTCTCCTTGACCAATTCATAAGCAACCATCGCCAAAGGTGGCACATCGACATACATGGAATAGTTTTTGAAGTGCCATCCTTCATCACTTGTTTCTACTGTTTCTTTGGTCACCATACCACTGCCACCATACGCTTTATCATCACTATTGGCGACACGTTTGTAAGTACCAGCGACGGTCGTCCCCACTCGATAGTCTTGATGGGGCGCAGGTGTGAAATTGCAGAGGATAAGCTGAATCGGTGAGCCATCTTTTCCTTTTCGGACATAAGATAAAATACTGCGCTCGGCATCTCCAGCTTCTATCCACTCAAATCCATCTTGCTCGAATTGTTTTTCGTAAAGCGCAGGTGTGTCTTTATAGTACTCATTCATCGTTTGTACCCAGCTTTGTACGCCTTCATGTACCGGACGATCTAGTAAGCCCCAGTTCAAACCATCCTCGTGACTCCATTCGCTAGGCTGACCATATTCGCCCCCCATAAAGAGCAATTTTGTGCCAGGATGCGTATACATATAACCAAATAGTAAGCGCAAGTTAGCCGCTCTCTGCCACTCATCGCCGGGCATTCTTGTCATAAGCGAGCCTTTTCCATAGACCACCTCATCGTGAGAAAGCGGCAACATGAAGTTTTCTGAAAAAGCATAAATCATGCTGAATGTAATGTTGCCATGATGGTATTTTCTGTAGATGGTATCACGCTTGAAATACTCTAAGGTATCATGCATCCATCCCATCATCCACTTCTGCCCAAACCCAAGTCCACCGGTGTACACCGGGCGCGACACGCCTGGCCAAGCCGTCGATTCTTCTGCAATCGTCACCACGTCAGGGAAGTCTTTGTAGACTGCTTGATTGAAGTCTTTGAGTAGCGAAATGGCTTCCAGATTTTCACGTCCGCCATACTCGTTCGGTATCCATTCGCCTTCATTTCTGGAATAATCCAAATACAACATCGACGCCACTGCATCCACGCGAAGCCCATCTGCATGAAAGCGATCTAGCCAGTATAACGCATTGGAAATCAAGAAAGAACGTACTTCATTGCGACCATAATTAAAGATCGCACTCTTCCAATCTGGATGAAATCCTTTTCTTGGATCTTCATGCTCGTATAGATGCGTACCATCAAATTGTGCTAAAGCAAAGGCATCATTTGGGAAGTGAGATGGCACCCAGTCTAGAATGACACCAATCCCGGCCTGATGCAATTGATCGACTAGATAAGCAAACTCTTCCGGTGTCCCGTAGCGACTACTCGGCGCGAAATAGCCCGTCACCTGATAGCCCCAAGATGGATAGTAAGGATGCTCCATCACCGGCATGAACTCGATATGCGTAAAGCCCATTTTTTGGACATAGGCGACCAGTTCTTCGCCCAGCTCTTTATAGGAAAGCGAGTTGCCGTTTGCTTTTTTCTTCCATGATCCTATGTGGACTTCGTAGACGGAATACGGCTGTGCTTGATCGGCTTTTTCCGCTCGCTTTTTCATCCAGCCATCATCCTTCCACTGATAATCAACATCCCAAACGACAGAAGCCGTTTTTGGTGGGATTTCCCAATGTCGCGCATAAGGATCGCCTTTGACGATATAGTTGCCATGTTTCGTTTGGATGCTGTATTTGTACAATGTGCCTTTCCCAATACCAGGAATAAAACCTTCCCATATACCTGAACTGTCCCAGCGTGGCGATAGCGGATGTTCTTGATTATTCCAGCCGTTGAAGTCACCGATGACGGAGACTTGTTGCGCATTGGGTGCCCAAACGGCAAACTGTGTACCTTGCTGTCCATCTACCTCTATGGGATGAGACCCCATTTTTTCGTACATCCGATAGTGTGTACCGGAGCGAAACAATTGTATATCGTAGTCAGTGAATAGGCTATGATTAATGACTTTGCTCATAAGTAGGATTTGGTGTTTCTTGTTTATCGAATAGTAATCACGAGGATAGAACGTTGCTGCCCCCCTCTTCTGTTCTTACTTGATCTGTGTATGCCTTTTTGCTGAGTAAGTTCCATTGTACATCGTCAGTCGATGTCGCTATTTAGTGTTTGGACTTTTTCGGCAATGAGTCGCGTATAGATTTGTGCTCCTTTTAGGTTGAGATGGACTTCGTCATTTGAATTGTCTACTTGAAAAAGAACTGGATAGTCATCCGAGTCTGAAAAATCAAAAATAGTCATTCCTTCTTGTTCTAAAAAGTATTTCAATTTTGCAGTCTGTACGATTGAGTTTTCAGGATTTCGTGGTGGTATCAATAAGATGATTTTGGTGTCTTCGCTGAAAAGGCTTTGAAGGTTTTTCCATTCGTCTACAAGCTGGTCTCTTTCCTTACTAAAATCATCTCTTTGCGTAGAATGGTCATAGCGTTTCATGGTTTCAGGATGTTCTTGAAAGTAGCGTTGCCGCTGTCGCATCGGCGATTTGTCATTTTTGACGCTATCCGTTGGGAAAAAGCCTGCTGTCAAGTAGGGTTGTCGATCTACAAATTGCTCTTGTGGTTCGTAGATATCCAGAACGGCTCGCCAGCGTTTGGCACTGTTGAAACCGATGTACTTGTAGGCTAGTAGTTTGGTATAGTCCTTGACCGATTCTGCATGAAGCCGTAAGGGTAAATTATTTTTCCCAAAGACATCCAAAGCAGTTTGGTACCGTTCTTCATCTAGAGCGTGCAGGTGTTGTGATTCTTTGAATCCATCGTATAGCCGAGATAGTGGCGATAACTCAACAAACACATACGCCAAATCAGGCTTCATTTCAGCTACTGCTGCCACATAGTCAAAGATGCGAAACGGCTGCACCGCTGAATACGCTAAGTTGAAAGACTGTGTGCCAATAATGCCATCGAAAATGGATGGGTCTATTTGATTGTAGGTTCGACTTGATCCTATGAATACCGTATTGTACTCTTCTTTATGAGCTGCAAACACTTCTTTTTTGGCGCGTACACCTGCCACCTCATACTCGTCAAAATACTGACTCCGATCACCACTCCATTTGTACAAAATAGTACTGAAGACTGTCACCAACACTAGAAACAGTGTCCCATATCCTACACTTTCCCGCATAAATCGACGAATCCCTTCCATCAGAACTGAAAATAAATGAATGATGAATAATTGGTGTCAAAATAGATCACACATAGATAAACTAGGACAAAATAGGTTGCTAGTCGTCCACCTTTTCCCAATCGCTCAAATTGCAGTGGATGCTCTTTGTGTCGATTGCCCCATTCTAGTCCAAAAAGCAACATTAGCAAAAGCAGAATGTCCCAACCGATCGGCATCATATCAGCTTCAAAATTCCAGAACATACGTCCAATATAATCAAACGCATCTCCTAGCACTTGTACTCTAAAAAACACAGCCGTCAGCGCGCCGAGTACGTTCATAAAGATAAATCGCCCGAGCACATTCAGAGAAGGGAATAACTTTCCTTCTTCTACTATTCTGCCATATCTGATCTTATAAGTTCGTCTACGCCAGTAGGATATACTCATCAATAAACCATGAATAAAGCCAAAAAAGACAAACGACCAAGTAGCACCATGCCACAGTCCACTTACAGTGAAGATAATCATAAAATTGAGATAGCGACGCCACATTTTTCCACCACTCCCTCCTAATGCCAATCCTAAATAGTCGATGAACCATTTGATCATAGAAATATGCCACTTCTGCCAAAACTCAACAAAGTCTCTTACAAACAAAGGATATGCAAAATTGACCATCAGTCGGATACCAAATATCTTGGCTGTTCCAATCGCTATATCTGAGTATCCACTAAAATCCCCATAGATTTGGAAGAGAAATAGCAATGCACCAGCCAGCAAAATAAGCGGATGTAAATTTTCATAATTTTGAAAAATATAATCTGCATATTGCCCACAAACATCTGCTATCGCAATCTTTTTGAAAAATCCCCACAGCATTTGTCGCAGTCCATCTTTCGCTTGATTGTAGTCAAAAGTACGGGGCTTTTCTATCTGTGGCAGCAATTTCGCAGCACGCTCTATAGGACCGGCGACGAGCTGAGGAAAGAAACTAACAAATGCAGCGAAGTTGATGAAATTTCGAGTCGGTTGCAGCCGTTTTCGATAAATATCAATGGTATAACTAAGCGTCTGAAAAGTATAGAAACTAATACCGACAGGCAAAATAATATTGAGCGTACGGGCTTGAAGTTGTATGCCGACAGTAGAAAAAGCATCTACAAAGCTCCCAACGAAAAAGTTGTAGTACTTGAAGAAGCCTAGCATCCCTAGATTGACTGCTAGGCTGACCCACAGCCAGTATTTTCGACGCTGTTTGTCTTCCGTTTCATGGATTTTGATACCGACCAAATAGTCGATGATGATACTGACAAAGATGAGCGATAGAAACTTCCAATCCCACCATCCATAGAAAGTACAGCTCGCTATAAGCAAGAATAAGTTTTGCTTCTGTAGATCCTTATTGACAACAAACCAATAGACTACAAAAACAATCACAAAAAATATAGCAAACTCTATGGAGTGAAATAGCATCTGTTTTTTGCTTGTTTGTCAAAAATGTTGTCCAAAGAAAGGTATAACGCTAGCTGATAAAACATCCTGAAACGATCAGCAACTATGCCGTCTCCATTCTAGCTGCTGTTAGCAGAGACTCAAATAAGCGTCGTCCGTCTTGATTGCCCAATATCTCTTCGGCAGCGCGCTCCGGGTGAGGCATCATTCCAAATACATTGCGCTCAGCATTACAAATACCTGCTATGTGGTTAGTAGAGCCATTGGGATTATATGCAGCAGCTACATTTCCTTTAGGATCACAATATTTGAATAAAATTTGATCACTGTTTTCCAATGCATCCAATGTCTCTTGATCTGCATAATATCTACCTTCTGCATGAGCAATAGGTATGCTCAAAGCTTGACCCACGTGCAAAGTAGCTGTGATGGGGGAATTGTTGGTTTGTGTGACTAGATGGACGTTTTTACAGATGAATTTCTGATGGTTATTGCGCAACAAAGCACCAGGAAGCAACCCAGCTTCGCACAAAATTTGAAAACCATTACAAATACCCCAGACATAGCCTCCGGCATTCGCAAAGTCAACTACGGCAGACATAATGGGCGAAAAACGAGCAATCGCCCCGGCACGCAGATAGTCTCCGTAAGAAAACCCGCCCGGTACGATAATGCAGTCCCCAACACCAAATCCATCCAGTTCTGTATCCTTGTGCCAGAGCTTAACTACATCTTGCTTCATGACACTGTCCAACACATGCACCATATCGTCGTCACAATTCGATCCCGGAAATACAACTACACCAAATTTCATAATTTTTCAATTTATTTGAGCCAATATGGATGGTAATGCCAAGCTACTACTGCTATAAACAGTAAGAGATGAATCACCTCAGCCGTTGTTTTTGAAATATTAGACAGTAATAATCCTAGCAATACTCCAGCAGGTATACCTATAATAGCAGCCTGTATGACTGTATTATCTACATTGAATAAGATAGCTATACCGCCGATCAGTAGTGTCCAATACAAGACATTTACTTTCTTCTGAAACTGAATATTCTGTCGCTGCACGATTCCTGAATAACCAAAAATAACGATCGCTACAATGATACCGACCAAACTCAATGAGATGTAGGTAACTAAGTCATTATTCATCTGAAAATCCAACCAACTAACATTGTTTAGTACTTGCTCAGACCAGATTATAGCCAGTTGGTCGTACCAAAAAGCATGAGCAAACAAGAGAAATGCAATACAAAGTACACCCAGCCACATCGTGATCGCCTCGCTTATTTTGAAAGCACGCAATGTTCCTAATCCTACCAAGCTCAATAGGATGAAACCACCATACGAAAAGTGAAAAAGACAAGCGACAGCTACCCATATTCCGACATCAAATATCAGTCTTGCAGCCGACGAATGACGATAAGTTTTTAACAATTGGTTGAGTGCCAACATTAAGAAAGTGTTGGCGAATAGGATGGAAGACAGCGGTAAAAATTCAGGGATCAAGTTCATCACTAACAAATACATCGCGCCTGGCATCAGTATCTGATTGGCGACCAGCTGATGTTTTCTTGCTATTAGTGATAGGTAGACCGCTTGACCAACTAACAATATCCAAGTTATTGCTTCGATCACCAACACGCTACTGTCTGCTAATTTTCCTAGTAGCCAATCCGATAAAATACCGCTATTCGACAGAACAATCAGTGAAGAATCTACTTCTCCTTGCAGCAAAAAGCTGCTCCTCAGGACCAATAAGTACAGAAGAAAGAAAAAGCTATTAAAGATTTGATTTGTTCTAAAAAGAGATAGTAGCATGAATATTACGCCAATGGTAAATTTCCGCAAATAACGTGAGATTTCCTCAAAATCTCTAATTTTACCTAGTCCGCTAAATGTTCAATCGCTTAACGCTTTCAATGAAAATTGAAACTTTAGCTAGAACAGGTTTGTTTTTTCTTCGTAGTCAGCTATAGCGTTACAAAAAATATATGAATATTCTGATTCAGAACAATACTAGATATGTAGCGTATTTCACTGGCTTATTTATTTCATCAATTGCCTTCCAGTTGACCAATTATTTTGGCGTCCGCATCCGCCTATAAACTAAATAAACATGCAGCAATCGCCATCTATAGCTCGCCCAAGCTTAAATCAAATCAAAGCGCCTATCGCGGCTGAGCTCAAGACATTTGAACAATATTTTCGAGATGCGATGAAAAGTAAGGTGTCTTTATTGGATCGCGTCATGCACTATATCGTCAAGCGAAAAGGCAAACAAGTACGGCCCATGTTCGTCTTTTTGTGTGCCAAAGCTTGTGGCGATATTCAAGAACCGACCTACGTGGGTGCATCCATGATCGAAATATTGCATACTGCTTCTCTAGTGCATGACGATATAGTCGATGATGCACATAAGCGTCGCGGATTTTTTTCTGTCAATGCTTTATGGAAAAATAAGATAGCGGTCTTGGTAGGCGACTATCTTTTCTCTCAAGGGCTTTTGATCGCACTACGCAATAAAGAGTTTCAGCTATTGGAAATCATGTCAGAAGCAGTAGAAGCCATGAGTGAGGGCGAACTACTACAGATCGAAAAAGCGCGGAGGTTAGACATCAAAGAACCAATTTATTATGAAGTCATCCGAGGGAAAACAGCGTCTTTGATCGCTTCTTCCTGTGCAGCAGGTGCAGCTTCTGTACGTGCAGACAAAGAGACTGTGCAATTGATGCGTCTATTTGGGGAAAAAATAGGCATGGCATTTCAGATCAGAGATGATTTGCTTGACTACGGAGACGAAGACATCGGAAAGCCTCGCGGTATCGACATCAAAGAAAAGAAAATGACGTTACCCCTTATTTATGCGCTCAATCATGCCACCAAATCTGAGCGGCGTCACATTATCAACCTCATCAAGCGGCATAATGAAAATCCCAAAAAAGTAGGAGAAGTCATCGACTTCGTCTGGAAGAGTGGCGGTATTCAATACACTGAGAAGCGCATGAATGAATTCCGTAGTGAAGCTTTCGAGTTGTTACACAAACTACCATTATCTCCTGCTCGTGAGTCCTTAGAAGATCTTGTCAATTTTGTGGTAGAAAGGAAAAAATAGAGTACACAAAAAAAGCCTATCCACGGTGTGGACAGGCTTTTGCTCTGATCGGATTGCTTAGTTTGATTGATTTTAGTTTGATTAGTTTTAATAATAATCTACACTAAATCTAACTGTCTGCAATCTAACTGTTTATTACAATCCATTGAGAGAAAAAAGGTCGGCAGCGACCTACTCTCCCGCTTGCGCAGTACCATCAGCGCTGAGGGGCTTAACTACTCTGTTCGAAATGGGAAGAGGTGTTCCCCCTCGCTATAGCCACCGCTTTTGCGCGTTTATTCGTTGATGCTGAC